>CAZZKD010000032.1:0-9322 GCA_964655095.1 uncultured Thermocrinis sp. | reverse complement strand
CTCCATCGAATCCACTCTCAAACCTTTACACGCCAAATCTATTACTATGCGAATTTTTGATATATTAAGTTTTTCAGCTGAACCAGATCTTTTGATAACCTTCATTGCGCTACCTCCTTGGAGTGCATTTTTTATGGAGTGTTTTTTAGTTTAACCTTATAACTTCTTTGAGAGGGCATTTTCAAAGAGGCTTATCACATAGGTAACAAAGTCCAAACTCTACATTTTGGTTTTCCCGTGATTTTTGTACTATACTTAATTTTATGCCTTTATTCCCAGCTTTCGTAAACATCACAGGCAAAACAGTAATCGTGGTAGGGGGTGGTAAGGTTGCCACAAGGAAGGTGGAAAAGCTCCTAAGCTTTGGTCCAAGAATAACAGTAATATCGCCAAAGATTACAGAAGAACTGCAAAAACTCTATCTTTCCAACAAAATCGTGTGGAAGAAAAGAAAGTTTTTAATGAACGATCTAAAGGGCGCTTATATGGTAGTTGTCGCTGTAGATAACATAAGGCTTCAAAAAAGGATCTTCTCCTACTGTAAAAAAAGGAGGATCCTATGCAACTCAGTGGATAGTCCAGATTACTGCAATTTTATATTTCCGGCTTTAGTTGTTAGAGGAGACTTGGTTGTTGGCATATCTACCTCTGGTAAAGTCCCAGCCCTATCCTCTTTTGTAAGACAGAGGATAGAGGAAGTTTTACCTAAGGACATTGACAAACTTCTAGAAGAAGCACACGTTTTGAGGTCCTCAATGGTTAAAGGAGAAAAAAGACAGAGATTTATAAAGGATTTTCTGAAGGAGAGAATGAAAGATGGTATATAAGGTAAGCCTGAAGGCATGGGAAGTGGAAGATATAGAATCTATTGAATACGAAGAATCTGAACAATTTGCTGGTTTGGCTGAAGAAGAATGTCCTTATAAAGGTTGTTTGCCGGAAGGAGAATTTACCATAGCCTTTGTGGATGGAGTTAGGCGTATAGACTGCGTAGCTTACGTGTGGGACGATATAAATAAGACCTCTTATGAAGGTGTCTTTGCCACTCTTGGGGCTGGAGCAATACTTCTAAAACCGAATAGTTTAAACCTTTTGGAAAATGCCTTTTGTGGGCAAACAATCAAAAAGATTTTTGCAATAAACGGTCCCATAGAAAGGGGTGTGTTTAAAGACATAGATTATCAAGTAGAAACTATTACAGACACTGAATTATCTCTAGGTCTTCTGGGATTGCTTAGGGAAGAAGAAGCAAAGGTAGCAAAAAGTTTATGGGTTAAGAAAAAGCCAAACTTAATAGTTTGCGACGGCACGCTGAGATACAGAATAAAGGGCGCTAACTGTGTGGGCTTTATAAAGACTATAAAAAGACTCTTTATAAGCAAAGATTATGCTTATTTGCTCCAAGAGCTAAAGAAAGGAGAAAGAACACCCATCATAAGGGTTCATTATCAGACAAAGGTTGAAGAAAAGCAAGAGTGGGAAAAATATACATGGTATGTAAAACTCAGTGATAGCGAAGGTATGGGTAGTTTGGTAAGGGTAGAGATGTTTAAAGAGGAGGACTTTGAAAAGGTCAAGCGTATAGCAGATTGGACTGCGGGACTACTTCCCCTATTTGCAAGCAGCCCCTTTCAAGATTTTAGGTCTCCTCAGAACCTTTTGCCCATAAAAGTCCTGGAAAATACGCTAAGAAAACACCTTGGTTCGCCAAACATGGCAAGAAGGAAACTGCAAGAACTTTTTCTAAATGCTTGAGATAATAATCCCTATACTTAGCGCAAGTCTTCTAAAACGCTTTGGAGTATTCAAAGAAGGACACGAAAGGATACTTATAGACTATGTCCTTTTCTTTTCTCTACCCGTACTATCCTTCAAGGCTGGATATGATATACAAACAAGCACCGATATCCTTAAAATCTCTTCCATCGCTTGGGCTTGTATATTGGCTTGCATGCTCTCTGCCTATACCATAGCAAAGCTCTTAAGACTAAGCAGTAAAGAAGCAAAAACGTTTCTTTTGATATCCTCCTTTGGGAATACCGCTTTTCTTGGTTATCCTTATACCTACACTTACTTTGGGCAAGAAGGACTACAGGTAGCTATAATCTACGATAATATAGGATCCTTTTTACTTGTATCCAGCCTAGGGGTTATGATCGCCAGCGGAAAACCAAATTTGAAAGAGGTCATTCTATTTCCCCCCCTTCTTGGGTTGATCTTTGGGTTTTTGATGAAGGGTTTTAGCATACCTTCAGCCATCCTAAAAGCGTTAGACTTTGTAGCCTTATCTACCTTGCCTGTAATACTCTTTGCCTTAGGCTTAAGTATTAGCTTGGGGGAGGTAAAGAAGAATATTAAACTCTCCCTTCTGGCAGTGATTATAAAGGTCTTTGTAGCTTTCTTTGTTTCTCTCACCGTAGGAGTGTTCATTGGTCTGCACGGTGTGGCTATGAAGGTTTCTATGCTAGAGTCGGTGATGCCCCCTATGATGTTTTCCGCGGTATTGGCAATAAGGTATAACCTAAATTCCAGCCTTGCCTTCTCTGCTGTAGGTTTAGGAATAGTTCTCAGCTTTGCGTATTTGCCTTTCTTGGTAAGAGTTATAGAACGCTTGTTTTAGTATTGCGGGGGCGGGATTTGAACCCGCGACCTTCGGGTTATGAGCCCGACGAGCTACCAGGCTGCTCCACCCCGCGTTCATTAAATATTATAACTCAATCAAGTCAAGGGACACCTCAGAAAACGCTTCACCCACTCCCCTCCCAACCACAACCATATTTTCAAGCCTTACTCCAAACTTTCCTGGCAGGTATATACCAGGCTCTATGGTAAAAACCATACCTTCTTCTATAAGCACGGAAGCATCTTTGCCTTTGTAATAAACCCTTGGAAATTCGTGTATCTCTATGCCAACACCGTGTCCAGTGCTGTGAACAAAATACTTACCGTATCCCTTACTCTTTATGTAATCCCTTGCGGTTTTATCCACCTCACCTATTGGTGTTCCAGCCTTTACTTTCTCTAAGGCGTAAAGATGGGCATCCCTGACTATTTGGTATACTTTCTTGAATTCATCGTCTGCCTTCCCTATAAAAACAGTTCTCGTAAAATCTGTGCAGTAGTGATTGTAGAGAATGCCCATATCTATCAAAAGGGGACCCTTCCCTTCTATTCTTCTGTTGGATGTTTCCCAATGAGGCACTGCTGAACCTTCTTTGAAAGCTACAATGGCGGGGAAGCTTTCTCCAAAAGCTCCCAAGCTTAGCGCTCTGCTTACTATAAAAGCTCTTAGCTCCAGCTCGCTCATACCTGGTTTTATGTAATTCAAAAGCTCTCTGTATATCTGGTCCGCTTTCTTCACCCCTTCCCTCATTATGTTTATTTCCTCTTCCCTTTTGACCGCTCTGAGTTTACCCATAAAGTTAGAAAAGCCTATCCACTTTATTCCCCTGGACTTGAGAGATTCTCTGAAAAAACAGGTTACTCTGTCTTTCTCAAAGCCAACCACTTTTAGCCCATTTCTTTTTATAACCTGCTTTATAGTTTTTAACGGTTTTGACTTTAAGAGCACGAGCTCCCAACCTTCCTTAAGCTCCTGCTTTGCCCTTTCGTAGTATCTTGCGTCTGTGAATAGGTAGAAATTCTCATGGCTTGCAAGCACGTAAGCGTTTGAAGACCTAAAACCAGTAAGATAGAGCACGTTAGGCTGGGAGCTAAAGAGAAAAGCATCCAGGTTGTGCTCCGCAAGGAGCTCTTTTACCCTTTTTCTAACATCTTTCTGTATTTGCATACCGTCCTCCTCGCAATGTTTATGCCTCTTTCTCTTAAAAGCTCGCAGATCTTAGAATCGCTTAGATTCTCCTTTTCAGCTAAAACCTCTTTTATGGCGCGCAGTATCTGTTCTTTACTGTAGCCGTCCTTTGTCCTCCTTTGGAAGAAAAACCTTAAAGGGTATATGCCAACTGGGGTTTTAACATACTTGTTGGAAATAGCTCTGCTAACCGTCGAAATGCTTACGTTTAGCTCCTGAGCGAGCTCTCCAAGGCTTAGAGCCTTCAAAGGTCCCTTTCCGAGCAAAAACTCCTCCTGTCTTTCAACCAAAAGTTTGGCAGACCTGAAAAGGACCTTCCTTCTCATCTTAAGGATGCTCTTTATCCTAAGAGCTCTATTCCTCTTTTCTTTTTCCTCCTCCGTGCTCGGCGTTCTTTCATCTACGGAAAACTCCACAAAATCATCTGCTAAAAAGATAAGCCAATCGCCTTGGTCCCTTTCTATGATGATGTCTAAACTTCCACCCTTGTATATTACTTCGCCATAATCAAAGGGAGTAAGCCTTAGGCTGTTTAACAGCTTGTTTATCTCCTCATCTTTTTCTCCAGTGCTGAAGTATTGAATGATCCTTTCTACA
The DNA here is from genome assembly GCA_964655095.1 of uncultured Thermocrinis sp. Taxonomy (GTDB): domain Bacteria; phylum Aquificota; class Aquificia; order Aquificales; family Aquificaceae; genus Thermocrinis. Next base: position 4,914 of record CAZZKD010000032.1, on the reverse strand, counting down.
AGCTCTGGTTTTTCCGGATACATCTCCTTTATTTGGACCAAGAAAAATTCTTTATAGTCCCTTGAGGCAACACCTACAGGTTCTACCTCCGTCATTATAAACTCTCTAATGTCTTCCACCACTTCCGTATGGATGTTAAAACTTTTGGCAATATCCTCTTCTTTACCTACAAAGAAACCTCTGTGGTCAATGTTTTCAAGAATGGCTCGAGCTATTTCAAACTCAAACTCATCCAGCTCTACCTTGAGCTGGTTTAGGACACTTTCCCAGAGTTGCTGTTTTGCTAAGGGCTCTGCCAAAGGTTGTTCTTCACAGAAAAAACTCCTAAGTCCTTTCCTGTGGAAGTGAACTACATAGCTGTTTTCTTTCTCTTCCTTCTCTAAGTCTTCAAGAAGTGCGTCAATGTCCTTGCTTAAAAGCTTTAGCTGAGGTCCAAGCAATACCGCCAAGTTAGTCTTTGTCTTAAGAACGTGTTTGAGTTGCATATAGATTAAATTTATTCACCAACACCCAACTCTTTAAAGAGTATTAATTTTAGTCCTTCTGGGTCTAAGTTTCTATGGAGCTTGCCCCCAACAGCCACTGAAATCTCTCCAGTCTCCTCAGAAACTATTATAGCTATTGCGTCCGATTCTTCCGATATGCCCAAACCAGCCCTATGTCTTGTTCCATACCTTCTTGGTATATCTTTGGACTTAGAAAGAGGAAGAACGCAAGAAGCATAAGCTATGCGGTTTCCTCTTATGACCACAGCTCCATCATGCAGTGGAGCCAAAGGGTCAAACAGTGTTATAAGAAGTTCCACAGAGACGACAGCATCAAGGCTGACACACCCTTCCAAGATAGGCTCCAAATCCTGTTTTCTTTCTATTACTATCAAAGCCCCTATTTGCCTCTCTGACATAAAGGAGCAAGCGCGAACTATCCTCTCAACTACTCTTTCTTCCACGGAAGTTGAAGAAGATAACTTTGTGGCCTGTCCAAGCCTGCTGAGGGCTTTTCTAATCTCCGGCTGAAAGATCACAACCAAAGAAAACAATCCAACAGTCCAAAACTTTTCAAAGATGGTGGAAACCGCCTTCAGGTCTAAAAAGAATGCTATGGCCCAGATTATGGCAATCAAGATCAATCCCTTGAATATTTGTATTCCCTTTGTTATCCTAAGAAAGTAAAGGACTGCATAAACGATCGCAGAAACTCCGAGTATGTCCAGTATGTCTTTGTAGGAAAGGAATTCAAAAATCTCCATAGGTTCTAACCGTATCCAATAGGGCAAGGAATTCTCTGGTTTGGGCCACATCATGCACTCTTACTATGTGTGCTCCTTTCACAACCGCAAGGGCAAGGGCTCCCAAGCTTCCGTATAGCCTCTCCCTTGGCTCCGTTTTTTTCTTCAAAAGCCCCTCCAAGATCAAACCTATAAAGGATTTTCTTGAAACCCCTATCATAAGCGGGGCACCAAAGATTCTGTATTCGTTAAACCTCTTGATTATCTCCACGTTGTGCTCCGGTAGTTTTCCAAAACCTATGCCTGGGTCTATGATAAAGGTTCCCTTGTAGCCTTTGGCTTTTAAACTCTCTATCCTTGCCCAAAGCCACTGAACAGACTCATGAACTACATCTTCATATACTATGGGCATTTTCTTCCAATCCTCAGGCCTTCCCTTTATGTGGTTTATAACATAAGGACAGTTGTATTGGGATATAACTTCGTAAATTTTACTGTCAAAGGTCCCCCCGCTTATATCGTTTATTATGTCCGCACCCTCTTCTAAACATGCCTTGGCCACACTTGCCTTGTAAGTATCTACGGATATCCAAACCTTAGGTAGCTCTTTTCTTACTTCTTTTAGAACAGGCAACACTCTTTTGAGCTCTTCCCCTTCATCTATTCTCCCCGAGTCCGGCCTTGTGGATTCTCCTCCTATATCTATTATGTCTGCCCCCTCCTCTACCATCTGCACTGCCCTTTTTACTGCGGTATTTTTATCGTAATACAGCCCGCCATCAGAAAAAGAGTCTGGAGTAACGTTTAACACACCCATTATGGCAGTCTTTATGCCTAAGGGTAAGATCTTGTAGTTATACTGAAGTTTAAAAGACTTGGTTCTGTATCTGATTAAAGCTTCCAGAATCTGAACAGAAAAGTCTTTATAGTACTTAGAAAAGCAACCGCAGAACTGTCTTATTTGCGCCTCCGTCCCCGAAAGGACAACCTTTCCCTCGTTGAAAAAAACATGCACTCCCACCTGACGGCTACACTCAAAGACCTTTGAAGGATCCAGATTTTTTTCTAAGTATATAACCCTATGAATACCCTCAGAGCTTCTTTGCTCCGCCTCTCTAAAAAAAACACCAACCCTTTCTTTTAAAAACCTATAAAAATTGTCCCTGTCGTCAAACTCTTTGACTAAAAGCATCAAACTACCGCTTCCTTTAAAACCATTCTTTTTATGTCTAACACAAAGGCACTTGCCACAAATATAGAGGATAAAGTCCCCACAACCACACCCACCACAAAGGCAAACATCACCTTAGAAAGGGCAGGCCCTCCGATGACAAACAACACTGTGGAAACTACAAAGGTGGTTATGGAGGTCATTATCGTCCTTGAAAGGGTCTGATTTATAGAAAGGTCAATGATGTTTTTTAATTCCATACCTTTCCTAATTCTTAGATTTTCTCTGATCCGGTCAAAGACAACTACCGTATCTGTCACAGAATATCCAGCAACTATCAGCACAGCAGCTATCACATCCAAGCTGATCTCAAATTGGGTTAAGGAGTAGGCTCCTATGACGATGATAACGTCGTGGGCTAACGCCAAAATGGCACCTACAGCCCATACAGGTTCAAATCTATAGGCAAGATAAATAAGAATGCCCAAAAGAGCGGTTAATATGGCCCACAGAGCTTTGTTCCTCAGCTCCCCACTTATCACACCCCCTATGCTCTCTATCCTAACAAGCTGATGGTTTCCTAATCCTTTCAGTGCTTCCAGTGCCTTATCCTTCGGTTCATCAGTCCTTAGCCTTAAAATAACCGTATTCTGTGCAGTATCTTGCACCTGAAAAGCCTCAATACCAGCTTTTAGCAAACCTTTCCTTACCTCACCCAAACTGACTTTACTGTCAAACCTTACTTCAATGAGTGTTCCGCCAGTAAAATCCAGCCCCAAGTTCAACCCCCTCCAAGAGATTAAAAACAAAGAGAGAATAACAAAGAGTAATGAAAAGACGTAGCTATAGTATCTGTATTTCATGAATTCTACCATGGGAATTAGTTTAACATTATATTTAGCGTGCCCAAGCTCGTATTATTTGTAGGCTATCACAACAGCGGGAAGACTACGCTAATAGAGAAAGTGTCCAAAAAACTCACAGAGATGGGATACAAGGTAGGCTACATAAAGCATGACCCAAAAGGTCACGCCTTTACAGACAAAGAGGGTAGCGACACTTACAGACTCTTTAGCATACTACCCAAAGTAGCCATTCTATCCAAAAATAGATTGACTATATATGAAACAACAGAAGAGGATGTGGAGGATATAGCCAAAAGACTCTTTCCAGATTTTGACTTTGTACTTTTGGAAGGCTGGAAGTCAAAGAAAGGTTTCAAGAGGATAAGCCTAAGTCCAGAACTGGAAGGTTTTCCTGCTTACGATAAAACCTTGGTAGATATCATAGAATACATTTTTTCTGAAGAAGAACCTTAAACCTCTCTCCCATACTTATGAGCATTGTCTTCATCCTTGAGAGCCTCTCTATATCCTCCATCTTCTTTCCCTGTGTTAAACGCTCAAGCTCCTTCCTAAACGTATCTGAAGATAGAAGAAAGTCTCTTTGATTCTTGAAAAAGACCACCTCAAGACCAAAATCCCTGCCATACTCCATCAAAGCCTTAAAATTGACGCTAGCAGTTATGTCAAATATATCCTCTGAGTAAATATCCTTTACCATTCTATGCCCCTTGAACCCTACCACAGTTCCAAAAGGTGGTTGTTCCAAGTATCCATAGTCTACTGTAAAGATGTATCCTTTTTTGAGCCTCTCAGAGAGCTTTTTCAAAAAATCCACGCAGTCTAAGCAAACCTCATAAGCCATTTGCTTTTCTTTCATGTTTAACCTGCTCATGTATTCCATAGCTCTCTCGTCCTGAACAGGCATCCAAACTTCCCTACCATTTTCCAAATAAAGCTCCTTCCCATCCCTTATTATCCTTACAGGAAAACAGTCAAAAAACTCGTTGGAAAATATGAAACCAGAAATTTCTGGGATATCGTCTACCCAATCTACCTTTTGTGCAAAAGAAAACAAACGTTCCCTTTGTTTTTCTTTGAGCATTGGACTAAACTCATAGATTAAGTATTTAACCCTATGGAAAAAACTAGGATAGTTAGTCTCCAAAAAGCTAAAGATATCGTAAGCTAAGGTTCCATTACCTCCTCCAAGTTCAAGTATGGTAGGTTTTTCATAATCTTTCAAAAGCTTAAAGATCAACTCTCCAATAGCATAGCCAAAGGTTCTATCAAGCTCTGGAGAGGTAAAAAAATCCAAACCTATGTAAGCCTGTTTAGTATAATACTCTTCTGTTTTTTCCTTCATATACTGATAGAAACTCTTTATCATAACGGCTTTGTCCAATTATTCATCCAGTATTCCTGGATATATTCCCCCCAAAGCCGAAGGGAACTAACCTTCCTGCTCTCCTTATCCACATCCCCTCCACCTTCAACAGGCGGAAGAGAGGAAGGTTTTCTAAACCTTCCAAGACAAGGCAAAGCAGGGGCTACTCTCAGAACTTGACAGAGCTTTTAACCCGGCAGGGGATTCCTTCCACTGGCTCCCTTGCAAGACCCTGTCTCACTCTGAGAGCTTCCATTTATAATATAACACAGTGAAAAACAAAATG
>CAZZKD010000031.1:0-4495 GCA_964655095.1 uncultured Thermocrinis sp. | reverse complement strand
TGTGTTTTGCTCCTTTCTGAAACAGAAGACTCTCCATAGAATATAGAAAATAATATTTTTAGCCCCCGAAAGGGGGCAGTAGAGTTAATAGAAAGCTTGAGGTTGCTTTTTAAAATCCTTCATTGGGACGTCCCCCCAACCTCTATTGGCTCGCTCTGAAGGCTTTTAAGCTTTTTACATACATCTTAGCTTTTATTATAACCACTTTTTTGAACATCCTCATAGAGAACTTTTACGTTTTTAGCTCTGGGGCCTTTGGCGTCCTGTTCTACTTCAAACTCTACCTTTTGACCCTCCTGGAGTGTTTTAAAACCTCTTTGCTGTATAGCGGAGAAATGTACAAATACATCCCCTTGATTATCATCACGGGTTATAAAGCCATAACCCTTATCCTTGCTAAACCACTTTACTGTGCCTCTTAACGTCATGGTGCTACAAACCTCCTTAAAAACTTTATTAGAGCGGGACTACAGAAGGTTAGGCGCCCTCCCTTCTATAGAACAACTCTTCTTAAAATTATATTCCAAATTTTAGAAATTGCAAATTTATTTAGTTCGGATAAATTAACCTCTTAGGAGTAACACCTTGCTAGAGCTAAATATAAATGGAAGGACTTACAGGCTAAAGGTCCATAAAGAAAATACTCTGCTTTGGGTTTTAAGGGAAAACCTTGGACTAACTGGTGCAAAATATGGATGTGGTAAGGGTATATGTGGTGCATGCACCGTACTCTTGGATGGCGATCCTATTAGGTCTTGCATTACAAAAGTAGGCTCTGTTTTAGGAAAGAGAATAATCACTATAGAAGGAATACCTTCGGACCATCCTATTAAAAGGGCTTGGGTGGAGCTAAACGTTCCACAGTGCGGATACTGTCAACCTGGGCAGATAGTGGAGGCTTACGCTCTTTTGAGCAAAAATCCGAAGGCAAGCAGGCAGGAGATAGTATCCGTAATGTCATCCCATCTTTGCAGGTGCGGAACATACACGCGCATAATCAGAGCAATTGAAAGAGCTCAAAGGCTAATGGGGGTGAAAGCATGATCAGCAGAAGAGAGCTTTTGGCTTTAAGCGGGATGAGTCTTGGTATTTTCTTAACACCTGAGGGCTTTTCTGTAGGAAAAATATTTGAAAAAAACAACCTAAAGCCTACGCTTTGGGCAAGTATAACCAGGGACAACTATCTGATCCTATTGGTTAATAAATCGGAGATGGGGCAGGGTGTTTATACGGGCTTGGCCATGCTGGTGGCAGAAGAGCTGGACTTTCCTTGGGACAGGGTTAGGGTCAGGTCTGCTCCTGCTGGCGATGCTTACAAAGATCCAAAGATGGGAACTCAACTTACAGGTGGAAGCACGAGCATAAGGCACATGCATGAGTTTTTGAGGGTTCTGGGTGCTTCCATGAAAGAAATGCTAATTCAAAGCGCTATGGATGAGTTTAGACTAAGAAGGGAGCAGGTAAAAGCTCAGGGTGGATACATAAGGTTTGACGGAAGGGCAGTACCTTACGGAGAGCTTTGGGAGAAGGCGGTTAGACTTCCTCTCCCAACAAAACCAAAGCTCAAAGAGCCTTCGGAGTTTGTATACCTTGGGAAAAACCTGCCGCGCATAGATGCTCAAGAAAAGGTAGATGGCAAAGCTATTTTTGGTATGGACGTAAGAATGGACGGTATGGTCTATGCAATGGTGGAGCGTACTCCCTTTGGCTCTAAGCCATTTTCTTTTGATGCAAGTCAGGCTAAAAAGGTGGATGGTATTTTGGATGTTTTCCCGATCTCTACGGGCATTGCCCTTTGTGGTGCTTCGGTGGATGCTCTTTTAGAAGCCAGGAGAAAATTAAGGGTCTCTTGGAGCAAAAGCCCCATAGAAGGTCTGGACGACAGTAGCCTTGAGAAGCTTCTCTTTGAAGCACTACAAAAGGAAGGAAGGGTGGTTGAAAGGAGAGGAAACACCAGCCAAGAGTGGCAAAGAGCTACAAAGAAACTCTCCACCACTTACCTTTTGCCCTACCTATACCATGCTACGCTGGAACCTATGTGCTGTGTGGCAGATGTAAAGAAAAACTCCTGCAAGGTGTTTGCTCCCATACAAGCCCAAACTCAAGCTCTAAACGCAGTAAAAGATATTACAGGACTTGCAGAAGATCGTATAGAAATAATCACCACTTACTTGGGTGGGGGATTTGGAAGGAAAGCCCATGTGGGCTTTGTGGCAGAAGCAGTGGAAATATCAAAGAAAATAGGAAAACCAGTTAAGCTCATATACACCCGCGAGGATGACGTGCTTTCTGGATATTACAGACCTATGAGCGTAGCTCTTGTTAGGGGAACGTTGGACGAAAAGGGTAGGGTATCCTCTCTTTACTTTAAAGTGGCTGTTTCTTCTGGTATTGATTGGGCTTCTGCCCAAGGATTGGAGGACATGCCCTATCAAGTGCCTAGTCTTTATGTGGAAACCATAAGTTTAAGCCTTCCCATACCTGTGTGGTTCTGGAGGTCTGTAGGCCACAGCCATAATGCGTTTATCTTGGAAACCTTTCTGGACAGACTGGCAAAGCTGGGAAACAGAGATCCGCTGGATCTGAGGCTGGAGCTTCTCAAAAACAATCCAAGAGCAAGAAGAGTGCTTGAGATAACAGCTGAAAAGATAGGCTGGGGCAAAAAGCAAAACGTAGGTTTGGCTTATCACTTTTCCTTTGGAAGTCATGTGGCCCAAGGTGTGGAAGTTATTTTTGAGAAAGGAGAAGTCAAAGTTGTTAAAGTCGTCTGCACGGTGGATATAGGTCCAACGGTGATCCATCCAGACCTTGTGGTTTCTCAAATGGAGAGCGGTATACTCATGGGACTAAGTGCATTCCTTGTAGAAAAGGTCCGCTTTTCTGATGGCAAACCAACCACTCTGAACTTTGACAGCTATCCTATACTTACTATGGACAAAGTGCCGGATATAGAAGTTCATGTAGTAAGAGGGAAAGGCCCGATGGGAGGTGTGGGCGAGCCAGGAGTACCGCCCATAGCTCCTGCAGTAGCCAACGCTCTTCTTTGGGGCTATGAATTGGAAATAAACAGACTTCCCATGTCGCTTTATAAATAGAATTTATCAATTCATAACCACTTCTTAATTGCTTTCTTAAGTTTCCTTGATTAAAATCTACCACTAATACCAAAGGGAGGTGTTATTATGAAGAAAAAGGCCCTTTTAGTGGTGGCCCTTTTAGGACTTTCTGGCTCATCCCTTGCTACCAACGGGGACAACCTCATAGGCGTCTCTCCCGCCTCAAGAGGTATGGGTGGTATAGGTGTAGGTATGCCCGTAGGTCCCACCGATACCATCTTTAGAAACCCAGCTTGGATGAGCTACTACAAAGGCTTTAACCTAAGCTTTGGTGGAATTTTATTTATGCCAAAGGTAAAGGCAAAAGTTGGACCAGCATCAGCTACCAGCGAAGCGGACTTTTTCGTAGTCCCAGAGGTCGGAATAGTCCATCAAATAAATGACAAGTTAAGCTTTGGAATAGGTGCCTTTGGTGTCTCTGGTATGGGTACGGACTACAGAAACAAAGATCCACTCCTTGCTAACATGCACACCACGTTTCAGTTCATGAGAGTGATCCCAGCCCTTTCTTACAAAATAAACTCCGCTATATACGTGTCTGGTGCTGTTCATCTGGCTTACGGTTCTTTGGACATGGGGGCTAATATGTGTTTTGACGCTGATAGTAGTGGTGCTCCGGATCCTGGGGAATGCTGGAACGCTGGAGGTGGCCAATCTCAAACATACGGCGTAGGTGTTCAGATAGGCTTAGCTTACAACATGGGAGACTTCCTTTACGCAGGTTTAACCTACCAAAGCCCAGTGAATATGACCTATAAAAGGGTTTTTGATAGTAACGGGGATGGCACCTTTGAAGACTTCAAGCTCACTCAACCGCTGGAGATTGCCTTTGGTTTGGGTGTAAAGCCTATGGAAAACTTCAAAGTGGGTATGGACATAAGATGGATAAACTGGGGAGATGCAAAGGGATACAAACACTTTCAGTGGAAGGATCAGTGGGTCATAGCCGTAGGTGGTGAGTTCAAACCAACCCAAAAGCTTGCCCTCAGGGCTGGCTATAACTACGGAAAGTCCCCTATAAGAGGTGGGGCTAAAGATACAACGAACGCTAACAACATACCTAATTTTGCCGAACAATTTAGTGATTTTAGAATAGCCTTCTTCAACCTTGTGGGCTTTCCAGCTATTACAGAACACCACATTACCCTTGGTCTTGGCTATGAATTTACCAAGAACTTTGGGATAGACTTAGCTTACAAGCATGCGTTCAACAAGAAGGTAAAGGCAACTGGAGGTCCTTTTATTGTTGAAGCCCAAAACTCCCAAAACGCTATATCCATCGGTTTGAACTGGAAGTTCTAAACCATGCCTGCCCCCACCTGGGGGCTTATATTTAACTTCTATGCCAAAGCTTAGGCAAGACTTAAAACAGCTTTACG
>CAZZKD010000030.1:0-2743 GCA_964655095.1 uncultured Thermocrinis sp. | reverse complement strand
ATTGGCAAGCCAAATCTTCAAAGTACTTACCCTTCTTCAATGGCGCTTAGAACTTCCTGCAAAGTTATGGGTGCTGTGCCCAGCTTACCTACCACTATACCGGCGCACAGATTGGAAAGCTCGCAAGCCAAAGACCAGTCTCCGCTGGCAAGGTAAGAAGCAGTCAACACCGCTACAACCGTATCTCCAGCACCAGAAACATCGTAAACCTGCTTTGCCCTTGCTGGAAAATGAGCGTATTCCTTGTCAAAAAGTGCCATACCCTTGGAACCAAGGGTTATTACCAAGGTTTTTAGTCCAAGCTCTCTTTTTAGCGTCCAGCCTAAGCTTTCCAATGGTTCTCCTTGACCCATCTGCTTTGCTTCCTTTTCGTTTGGGGTCATCAAATCTACACCGTAGTAAAGGTGTTTGTTCACAGGTTTTGGATCTACCGAAAGGAAAACCCTTTTTTCTTTAAGTCTTTTTACCACAGGCTCACAAACTACACCCTTTGCATAATCGGACAGTATAACCCCATCCACTTCTACATCAAGCCTTTCAAGAAGCTTTTCTAAAACTCTTCCAGAGATGGGCTTTCTGTCTTCCCAGTCTATTCTTAGAAGCTGTTGGGACAAAGAAACCACCCTTGCCTTTTCTGTGGTTGGTCTTTGGCTGTCCTCTACCGTAAGGTCTTCTATAAAGGCAGATCGAATAAGGCCTTTCAGTATATGCTTGCCGTAGTCTGAACCTGTAATCCCCACCAGGTAAGTTTTCACCCCTAAGGAAGAGAGGTTATTAGCCACGTTAGCTGCACCACCTAGCCTAAACTCCTCCCTTTCTACCTCTACCACGGGCACGGGTGCTTCTGGAGATATCCTCTCTACAGTTCCAAATATGTATCTGTCTAAAATCAGGTCTCCCACTACTAGAATTCTAAGATTCTTCAATTTTTCAAGTACTTTCTTAAGTTTCTCTTTCATTCTTTGCTATTCTAAGTTCAATTAAAATTTTAATCAATGATAAATAAAATCCTAATAGCCAACAGAGGAGAAATTGCGGTAAGGATCATAAGGGCTTGTAAAGAGCTGGGAATAAAAACTGTGGCAGTTTATTCCGAAGCAGACAAGGATTCTATGCACGTAAAGCTTTCAGATCAGAGCATATGCATAGGTCCTGCGGAACCCTTAAAGAGCTATCTGGACATTCCAAGGATTATGGCATCCATTGAGGTGTCCTCTGCGGATGCAGTCCATCCCGGCTATGGTTTTCTCTCTGAAAACCCAAAGTTCGCACAGATAGTGGAGGTAAGCAAGAAAATATTTATCGGTCCTTCTTCGGAAACGCTGGCGCTTATAGGGGACAAGATAAAGGCTAAGGAAGTTGCTAAAAAGTTGGGTATTCCATTGGTTCCAGGAAGCGACGAGCCTGTGGATTTTCAGAAAGCTTTGGATATAGCAAAGGAAATAAAGTATCCTTTGGTTATAAAGTCTGCAGGCGGTGGTGGTGGAAGGGGTATAAGGGTAGTTTATGACGAAAGGGAGCTAAGGGAGAAGTTGCCTTTGGCTGTGCAGGAATCAAAACAAGCCTTTGGAGACGAGAGAGTCTATATTGAAAAGTATCTGATAAACCCTAAACATATAGAAGTTCAGGTTTTGGCAGATAAACATGGTAATGTAATAACCTTAGGAGAAAGAGAGTGTTCTATACAGAGAAGATATCAAAAGCTCGTAGAGGAGGCACCAAGCGCAAGTATTACAGATGAGCGAAGGAAGATTTTAGAAGAGATGGTCGTAGAGTTCTGTAAAGCTATAAACTACGTAGGTGCTGGAACAGTGGAATTTTTGATGGACCAGGAGGGAAACTTCTACTTTATGGAGATGAACGGAAGGATCCAGGTGGAGCATCCAGTAACTGAAATGATAACGGGTATAGACATTGTAAAAGAGCAGATCAAAATAGCACAGGGGGAAAGGCTTAGCATAAAGAGGGTGGAAAGACGGGGCTATGCCATAGAGTTTAGAATAAACGCGGAAGACCCAAACACCTTTCTGCCCTCTCCAGGTAAAGTGGAAGAACTATTTATACCAGGAGGTCCAGGCGTGAGGGTTGATACCCATCTTTACTGTGGATATAAAATACCCCCTTTTTATGACTCACTCATTGCAAAGCTAATAGTCTGGGGAAAAGACAGGACAGAAGCCATAGAGAGGGCAAAAAGGGCGCTAAAGGAGTTTATCATAGAAGGAAAAGGCTTAAAAACCAACATAGCCTTTCACGAAAGGCTTTTGGCTACGAGGGAATTTAAAACAGCAAAACATCACGTGCGGTATTTGGAGGAGATGCTACTTTGAAAATCTGCTTAGTAGCAGGGTCTGGCAGTTTGCCGTCAGTTTTTAAAAGGAGCGCAGAAAAAGTCGGGGATGAAGTCTTTGTAGTTGGTGTGAAGGGCATTACAGACACAGACGCTCACGCTTACCTTCCCCTCGGAAAGGTGGGCTCCTTGGTTAAGCTTTTGGAAAAACAGAGAATAAACAAGATAGTTCTTTTGGGTAAATTTGAACACAAACTGCTGTTTTCACATCTTTTGACCATAGACGGATTGGCTCTTAAGATACTCTCTAAGGCAAAGGACAAAAGGGCTCAAAGTATTATAAAAGCTCTGATTGAAGAGCTGGAGGCAATGGGCTTTGAGTTCATAGACCCCACACCCTACCTTCAGGATATCATAGCGGGAAGTGGGCTTTTAAACACAATAGAGCCATCC
>CAZZKD010000029.1:0-6727 GCA_964655095.1 uncultured Thermocrinis sp. | reverse complement strand
GGGATGAAGGTTGAAATATCCCACTGCGGAGGGGAAGGGAAGTTTGGAAATAAGCTCGCTGAATTTCAACGAACTTACGCCTTCCTTTAATATTGTAGGCACACTTACCATTACGGATATTAGCCCTCTTTTTAAGTTTGTAATCCATCTTTCAAAAATGAGCTCTAAGCTGGCTATCCTACCTGCGTATATGTGCTCCAAAGCGTTGATGTCTAAAGGTTGTGCCCCCTTTTCCAGTGGAACTTCTCGTTTTTCTTCCTCTTTTCCGAGAGTTTGGAGTAATAGATTTACCTCTTCTTGAGATAGTGTGTGTTCATCCATGATCAAGCTTTAGCTTTTAGCCAAGAACTAATTATCTTGGCTACCTTTTGGGGCTCTTCCTTTGCTAACTTAGATATGGCCTCTATACTTGCTACCTCTTTAGCTTTTATCCTCAGCTCTTCCACTCCGGCCACTTCTTCAGTCACAGGCACAGGAGTTGGTGGTGTTGGGATCGTAGGGGTAGGTTTTTTGGACAGCTTTTTTAGAACTATCAGAACTGTAGCGAAGGATGCTATACCCAAAATGAGTAAAACTATCCATTTTAGGTATTCTGTGTAATCTATGGGTAGTTTTTCTACCTCGGGCTTTTTGAATGGGACGGATACCACGCTTAGCACGTCGCCTCTGTTAGGATCTATACCCGCCGAAGCCTGCACGAGCTGTCTTATCTTCTCCAAATCCAGATCCTTAAGATTGCTATCCACAAGCACACCCACGTTGAGCCTTCTTACTTTTATTATAGGTTCCTGGGTGTATATTTCCCTTTTACTCACTTCGTAATTTGTGATCGTTTCACTCCTCTCAGAAATAACATTTTCCGTTCCCTGAACCGCTCCCACACCTGGTGGTATGTTTGCCCCTGCCCCCGGCACACCACCCATAGATCCCCCCAAGACTCTCTCCTTTTTCTTCTGCTGGCTCACTATGGCTGTCATTTCTGGATCGTAAATTTCTTCCCTCTGCTCTTTCTTGGTAAAGTCAATGTCTGCAGATACTCTAACTTTGACCGCCCCTAAACCTAAGGCTTCTTCTAAGGTTTTTTGTATCTTTTTCTCAAGGTTCTTTTCAAACTCAGCCTTCAGTTTTAGCTCTTTATCCTTTATTAGCTCATCCTCTTCTATTTGGGCTGTAAGGTCCCTTCCTTTATCATCTACAACAACCACATTTTTAGGCTTCAACCTGGGCACGCTCAGCGCAACCAGGTTCCTTATAGCCTTTACTTGATCTGGATTTAGTTCATAACCTGGCTTTAATCTGACAAGTACACTTGCGCTTGGTTCATCCTCTTCCCTGAGGAAGATGGACTTTTCCGGCATGCCGATGTTCACCTTAGCATACTCCACCCCATCGATCCTCATTATAGTTTTTGCGAGTTCCCCTTCCACGGCCCTTTTGAAGTTCACTTGATTTTGAAAGTCCGAAACCCCAAAACGATCTTTGTCAAAGACTTCGTATCCCACCACACCTTTATTTGGAATACCCTTTGCTGCAAGCTTCAATCTTATGTCCCTTGCTTTATCTTCAGGCACAAAGATGGTGGATCCATCTTGACTTATCTTGTATGGGATGTTTTCCTTATCTAATTCAGAGACCACTACATTTAGGTCCTCTTGAGCTAATCCTCCGTATAAAACAGCGTAGTTAGGCTTTGATCCATAAAAGAATAGGACTGACAGAAGTAAAAGGACAAAGACAGGAACACCTATCAGAATAGCCTTCTGGGCAGGGCTAAGTGATAGGAACTTCTCTTTTATCTCGTTTAATCTATCCTGCCAAGCCATAGCTTACACCTGCATCCTGTTGATTTCCTGAAAGGCTTCCACCAGCTTGTTTCTGATTTGAATAAGAAGGTTAAGAGCTACGCCCGCCTTTTCAAATTCAACTATCATCTGATGTAGTGGAATGTCTGCACCTTTAAGTACCGCATCTTTTATTGCCTCTGCCTTTTCTTGCTCTTCATTTACCCAGTGCAAAAACTTTGCAAACTCTTCAGTAAGACTTGAGTTTTTACTTTTTAATTTCTCCCCCTGAGGGTTAAAAAGTGGATTTACACCGCCTATCTCCATAGCTCTAATGTCCTCTGTGCCATTTCCTTTGTTGTTATAAACGCGTTCAAATTAGCTTCATAACTTCTTACAGCAGTTATCATATCTGCCATCTCTTTTACCAAATCCACGTTTGGCTTTTGAACATAGCCTTCCGCGTTAGCCCTTGGATCGTTTGGATCATAGATCAACCTAAGAGGCTCATCCGAAAACCTTATCTGAGCAACATTCACAGGTATTTCACCCTTAGCAAGGGACTGCGGATCTTCCACAGCCTCAAATACCACTTCCAACTTCCTGTAAGGTTCTCCGTTAGCTCTATAAGATTCATAGTTTGCCAAGTTTGAAGCCACCACATTCATCCTTACTCTCTGGGCATACATCCCACTGGCTGAGATATTAAAGGCTTTAAACAGATCGTTCATTACCTACCCTCCTTTATTATGTTGTTCAGCTTGTCAATACTACCCCTTACCATCCTCATGTAGGTCTCGTAGGCTATTCTGTTTTGGCTAAGCTTTGCCATCTCCTCTTCCAAGCTAACGTTGTTAAGGTCGTTTCCCATAAGCTTTCTCTGCAATTCAATTACCTTGTATATCTCTTCACCTTTGGTGAATAGGTGCTTTTCTCTTGTGGTCTTCAACTTTCCTCCTCCTTCTTTTTCCATTATTAAGTCCTTTGCCTTGTATCTTGGCGTGTCCGCATTGGCTATGTTGCTGAGTATAACCTTGTGTCTTTTCCACGTGTAATTCAAATGGGGCAAAACTTTGTCTATGCCCTTAAAGATATCCATGTCATTCCCCCCAAAGAGCAATGATTACCTTACCTATTATATTATCTGTCTTTTCCGCCTTTTTGACAACCCATTCTAAGGTTTCTCGGTCTTTTGTTAAACTGCTTATCCTTGCCAACCTTAATGCTGTAAGCCAATATAGGTTGTTTTCCTCTCCCGATTCCAGATAGCTTTTATAAAGCTCTTTTGCCTTTTGAAAATTTCGGGTAGAATAATAGTAATCTCCCAGTTCAATAAGGGCTAAAGGTTTGTATCCTTTGAATCTAACAGACTTTTCTAACTTATCATGCTGTATAACTTCCTCCAAAGCCTTTTTATTTTCAGAAAGGAGACCTAAGATTAAAAGGGCTTCAATCCTATCCTCTTCGGGCAAGCTATCCTTTACTTTTGCTAAAAGCTCTAATCCTTCCCTATCTTTACCCTCCAAAATAAAAAACTGAGCTGTTAGAAAGCTTCTTGCTGGTTCTGCGATCCTATCCAAAAGCTGGGCGTATTCCTTTTTGCTGTTAAAGACTGCACCCCTTAGCAAGCTCTCCGGATTGAACAAAAAGAGAAAATTATCCTTGTTTGCAACGTATAAAGATTCAATAAACTCAAAATCTTGTTTTTCGTAGGGATTTAGCTTCTTATAGGCTTCATCTAATGCAAAGTAAAGGGGTGTCAGATCTACCTTTATGTCTTCCACGGTTATGTAGCTTTCCCTTTTGACTCTAACCTTACTTATTAGTTCCTTCTCAGCTATTTTTTTATCCTTCAGAGAGTAGTAATAAACACCTAAGACTGAGGGCAAGCCATAGTATTTGTTGTAATCAATCCAAGCTAATTTAAGGAGAAGGGGCTTATACCACTCTAATTTATACTTTTCCAAAAAGTCCTCGTATAGCCAAAGTTGGGAAAGAGCAAGCCGTAGAGTAAGATTGCCAAAAGGATCTTCCTCCATAAGACTTTCAAGCTTTTCCATGGCCTCTGCGTAGTTCTTGTTTTTGAGATTTATCAGTAGCAGGAAGTAATTAGTCTTCTCCTTGTACCTGTAACTTATGTCCTTTCTCTGCAGGACTTCAAAGTAGAAAAGGCTGTTTCTCCAATCCCCAGTCATGTGGTAGGACAAAGCCAATCTGTATAGAAAATGCGGATCATCCTCCAAATATCTATTCCGAGCTCTTGCCTGTATTAGTTCTGCTATAGCTTCTTTGAAATTGCCCATGTTGTAAAGGTAGTATCCTTTGATTACAGAAATAAAGTATCCATCTATACCATCAACCTCAGGTTGAATGTTGTCTATGAGTTTAAAGTTATTAGTGCCTCCCTCCAAAACATCAGCGTATAGAAATTTTGCCAAATACTTTTTTTGGTTTGTCCTTTTGTATAAACTCATATAGATTTCCTTTGCCTTCGAATAATCCTCTAATAGAAGGTGCGCCTCTGCCAAGAACTCTGCCTGTAAATCTGCGTAGTTGGGCTTTTTAAAGTAGAAGGGATACATGTTCAAAAAGGCTATGGACGAAAACAAACCTCTTTTGTCCCCCTTTGAATGGGAAAGTAAGGCGTAAGAATAACCTAAGTAAAGATAAGATAGCTCTCCGTAGTAGCCTTTTCTGTCAAGATTAAACGAACTTGTAAAATCCCTTATGGCTTCCTCGTAGTTTTTGTTTTCTAAATGTATGTTAGCGCTGTAGAACTTCTTTTGAGCCAGAAAAAAGTTTTCTGATACCCTTTCTTGTGAAAAGGACAGTATCAATGTCAAGAACAGAATCAAAAGCTTAGCCCACAGCCACCGATAATCTTTCCAGCCACTGCCTCTTGTATTGCTCAAACCTTCCCTCCTCTATGGTCTTTTTTGCTCCTTCTGTTAGTCTGTGGTAAAAGTACAGATTGTGAATCGTGTTAAGTATGTAAGCTGAAATCTCATCGGCGTTAAATAAGTGTCTAAGATAGGCTCTGGAGAAGTTCTTGCAGGTATAACAGTCACACTCTGGATCTGGTGGAGAAAAGTCTTTTTTATACTTTTCGCTTCTTATATTTATTTTACCTTGAGAGGTAAAGAGTGTGCCCGTGCGGGCCATTCTGGTGGGTGCTACGCAATCAAACATGTCTATCCCAACACCTATCGCCATAAGAATATCTTCTGGCATACCTACTCCCATAAGGTATCTTGGTTTTTCCCAGGGTAGGTATTCACAAACCAGCTGAGCCATTTCTATCATAACCTCCCTTGGCTCTCCTACGGAGAGTCCCCCGATGGCATATCCAAAAAGGTCCCTCTCCACTGTCCTTAAAGCAGACTCCTTTCTTAGGTCTTCAAAAAAAGCCCCTTGCACTATACCAAAGAGCACCTGGTCTTCCTTTCTTTTTGCTATTATAGACCTATCTAACCACTCTATGGTCCGGTCCAAAGCTTCCTTTGCGTAAGCGTAAGTGGTAGGATACTCCACGCATTCGTCAAGTGGCATCATAATATCTGAGCCAAATATCTCTTGTATATGCACTACCATTTCTGGTGTAAAAAAGTGATAATCTCCCGCCAGATGGTCTCTAAAATAAACTCCCTCTTGAGTTATCTTTACCTTAGACTTGCCATCTTTTACTCTATCCCTTGAGAGGGAAAAGACCTGAAAGCCTCCGCTGTCTGTAAGTATGGGCTTTTTCCAACCCATAAAGGAGTGAAGCCCACCCGCCTGCTGGATCACCTCTACCCCCGGCCTTAGGTAAAGGTGGTAGGTATTTCCTAAAATTATCTGGGTGCCTATCTCTTCCAAAAGCTTGTGGATCATAGCCTTGACTGTTCCCTGCGTGCCTACAGGCATAAATACAGGCGTTTCTATTATGCCCCTTGGAGTGTAGAGTTTTCCCTTCCTTGCCCTTCCGTCGCTTTTTATAACCTCAAACCTAAACATTCTTCAGAGCATGCCACCGTTTATGTGGATTGTTTCCCCAGTTATGTAATCAGCCATAGATGAGCAAAGGAAGGCAACCATTCCCGCCACATCCTCCGGAGTGCCAAATCTCTGAAGGGGTATATTCCTTAGGTATTCTTTTCTTATTTCTTCGGAAAGAGAAGAGGTCATATCTGTTTCTATAAAACCTGGAGCTATTGTGTTTACGGTGATGTTCCTGCTTGCCAGCTCCTTTGCCAAGCTTTTGGTAAAACCAATTAGGGCAGACTTTGTGGAGGAGTAATTTACCTGTCCCACGTTTCCAATAAAACCTACAACAGAAGATATGTTTATGATCCTTCCCCAGCGCTTTTTTAACATACCCTTTACAGCCAAAGAGGTTATAAGATAAGTCCCAGTTAAATTTACTCTTAGAACTTCTTCCCAATCCTCCAAGGTCATTCTCAAGAATAGCTTGTCCTTTGTAATGCCTGCGTTGTTCACCAATATATCCACCGAACCAATCTCCCTTTCTACTACCTCGTAGCCAGCGCGTATGGACTGGGGGTCAGAAAGGTCCATGCCTATTCCTATTGCATTAGAAGATATAGACTTTGCAACCTCTTGAGCCCTTTTCTCATCCCTGCCGGTTATTACAACCTGCGCTCCAGCCTTTGCTAAAAATTCCGCTATAGCTCTTCCTATGCCCCTTGTGGAACCTGTAATTAGAGCCTTTTTCTCAGAGAGATCTATGCAAAGCATGAGAGTTATTATAGCTCTTTTAGCTCGTCCTTTGTGATGTATTTTTGGATCCTTTGGATGCTTAAACACTTTCCAGAGCTTTCGTCAATATTCACCAAAATGGCGTTAAAAACCACGTCCTCTTTCTCTTCCACTTCATACCTCTGGGGAATCCCTGTCAGAAACTTGTTGATAATTTGCTCAGGCTTCATCCCTATGACTGAATACCAACA
>CAZZKD010000028.1:0-2375 GCA_964655095.1 uncultured Thermocrinis sp. | reverse complement strand
GCAATGAAAGCTCTTATTGTCTTATTACTAACGTTTATTTTGGCTTATTCTCAACCCATCCTTGGCGAGGCAGACACTATAACCTATGAAAAAAACGTGATAATATACACTGGTAATGTCAAGATAACGAAGGCTCACGAAACGCTTACCGCAGACAAGGTAATAATACACATGGACGAAAACAAAAAAGCCCATTTTGCAGAAGCTGAAGGTAAGGTCTTTTATCAAGACGGTAAAAGAACTACAAGGGCTGATAGAGCTTATTACGACTTTAAAAAGGAAATAATTAGGTTGGTAGGAAATGCGAAGGTTGAGGAAGGACCTAATTTTATAGAAGCTGATGAGATCATCTATTACAAAGCAGAGGACAGGGCAGTAGCCACAGGTAAAGACAAAAAGGTAAGAACATTCTACATAGAGGAAAAGAGATGAACAAAAGCCAAATGATCAAAAAGATATCTAAAGAGCTAAACTTGGATACGAGCAAAGCAAAAGAGCTACTGGAATGTATTCTTGATAGTATTATAGAGGTGCTTATTGAACATAAAAGAATAGAGATGAGAAATTTTGGTGTTCTAAAGCTAAAAAAGCTAAAAGGCACGTTTGTTAAAAATCCTAGAAACGGCATTGAAATGTTTATTGGTGAAAGATACACTATAAGGTTTAAACCTTCCAAAAAGTTAATAGAAATGATCAATGAGAAAGATAAAGTGTGATGTGCTGATAGTAGGTGGTGGGCCTGCTGGTTCTACAGCTGCATACAAGTTAGCAAGGGGTGGTGCAAAGGTTCTTGTGGTGGATTTCAAGAGGGTTATAGGTTCTCCCGTGCAGTGTGCTGAATTTGTCCCCATACAGCTTTATCACCAATTTAGTGAATTCTTTGATGAAGGGGTTATCGCTCAGAAAGTTAGTAAAATGGTCCACTTCACACCTTGGGGGGAAATAGTGTCTATGGATTCCCCGGGGTTTGTTCTAAATAGGGAGCGGTTTGATTACAAAATACACTCTTTAGCCTCAGAGAATGGCGCTACCTATTTACTCAGAACTAGGTTTGTTTGTGTTGATAACAAAACAGCAGTTTTGGAACACATTGACAGTAGAGAGAAGGTGTTGGTCGATTTTAACCTTTTGGTGGGTGCGGATGGACCTCGTTCAAGAGTTGCAAAACTCTTAGGAAAACATACAAAACACTTTTTAACCACCGCGCAGATAACTGCACCTCTGAGACATCCCACGGAGGATTTACTTATATTTTTCAGAGACTATATACCCGCTGGCTACGGGTGGCTGTTCCCAAAAAGCGACGTTGCTAACGTAGGAGTAGGTTTAGACCCTTCTTTCGGCATGAATGTGATGGAAGCTTTGAGAATATTTATTGGCGAACTTGTTCAAAATGGTTTTATTGAAGATAGAGCTTTAAAAAGAACTGGAGGATGGATACCTGCAGAGGGCCTTTTGGATGTGCTCAAGGGAAGGGTTATGCTGGTTGGTGACGCGGGCGGTTTTTGTCATCCCATAACAGGCGGGGGCATAGCCAACGCTGTTCTATCAGGAAGTATGTGCGCAGGGGCTATCTTGAACAACAATTTAGAAGATTTCCCAGAGTCTGCAGAGGATCTGTTTGGTGAAACTTTGAGAAGGGCAAGTTTAAAAAGAAAAAAATATATGAAAGAGTGGAACAATCTGGAAGAGAGGATCCGAAAAACATGGATAGCTTTCAAGGAATACTGGGAAGATTAATTCATTGAAAATGAAACTCATTTGATATATATTTTTGAACATGCAAACGCCTTTGAATGATCTTAAAAGGGAGTTTGAGAGGTTTTTAAAAAGCAAAGGAAACAAAATAACGAAGTCAAGGTTTGATATTATTGACATGATAGCAAGCTATGGGACGCATTTTGAAATAGAGGATTTGGTTAGGTGGATCTCTTCCCAAAATAAAAACATAGCCTCTCGCTCTACTATTTACAGAACGGTAAAACTTTTACAGGACTTTGGTGCAGTGAGGGAAGTTATTAAACTGAATAATAGAACCATCTACGAATTTGTTGTGGGAAAACAACACCACGAACACCTAATATGCATAAACTGTGGGAAAATAATAGAGTTTTACAAACAAGAAATTGAGACTCTGCAGGATCAAGTTTGCAAGGAGCATGGTTTTACTCCAGTAAATCATAGACTGGAAATATTTGGCATATGCAGTGAATGTAAGGGCTAACAGCTGTTCTTTGATTTTCTACTCAAAGCGTGTTATATTTATCTATATGTTAAACATAGCATTCCGCCTGACAGAAGTAGAGGGTATTCCAGGCAGTATTCCGTCCCGCCTGGTGCAGGTGGAATGGAAAGCTCTCTTAAACTTTATTTCT
>CAZZKD010000027.1:0-2043 GCA_964655095.1 uncultured Thermocrinis sp. | reverse complement strand
CCGCTACAGTTGACCCAGAGGATCTTTACCAAACTATGGGCATAGTGGGGGAGTTTTACGACCTTCCTCACACATTTCCATATCACAGAGTGGAGTTTGTAGTTTATAACGCAAACCCAAAGGAGAAAGAAGAGTGGGAACAGTGCTTAAAACTGGCATACAAAAGATTAAGGACTCTCCACGATAGGGTTTTGGTCTTGCTGACAAATAAAGAACAGTTAGGACTTTTTAAAGACGAAGAAGGTGTAGCTATTCAAGGAGAAGACAGATTGTCTCTTCTCGTTGAAGCTCTGAGAAAGGGACAGATAAAGGCGCTTATTGGATTGGAAAGTCTTTGGTTTGGGATTGATGTTAAGGGGGAAAAGGGAATACTGATGGCTAAACTTCCCTTTGACAGCCCAGAAGATCCACTTATTTATCACAGAATAAGATACTTAAAAGAGATTGGGGAAGAACCTTTTGAATATCAAAAGATGAAGGCGCTTATAAAGTTTAGGCAGGGACTTGGAAGGATGATGAGAAGCTCTCAAGACTTTGGCACAATCATTCTGTGCGATAGAAGAATTTTCAAGTTCAAGGAGTTTAGGCAGGCGGTGGAGGGTCTTGGGATGAAGATAAAATATATAAAACATGTTTAGAGTTGTTTCTGTAATAGGATCCTCTCAGGCAAATGAAGAAGAATACGAAGTGGCATATCAGGTGGGTAGATTTTTAGCTAAAAAAGGTTTGGTAGTGGTCTGTGGTGGAAGGGGTGGTGTTATGGAGGCGGTTTGCAAAGGGGCAAAGGAGGAAGGGGGTCTGACTGTAGGCATAATGACTACCTACACTGGAGAGGAGGCAAATCCTTACGTGGATATCAAGATAAATACGGGTATGAACTGGAACAGAAATCCCATAGTTGTCGCCAGCGGAGAGTTTGTTATAGCCATAGGAGGACATTGGGGAACGCTCTCTGAAATAGCCTACGCTCTTATACTTAATAAGAGGATTCTAGGTTACAAAACATACAGTATGGAAGGGGTGGAACAAACAGAAAGCTTAGAGGCACTATTAAACCGTATAGAGTCTATACTTGCAAATTTGTAGAACTTGATTATCTTTCTCAGTTAGGAGATACTCATGGAAAGAAGTGTTTTGATATTGGAAGATATGCTATTTAGAAGTCTTTCAAAAGAGATAGAGGAACGATATGAAGAGGTAATTTCTTTACACAAAAACGATGCAGAGATTATAAACATAGCAAATAATATAAAGAAACTGTGCGATTATATACTGGGTGTCTATAAGGACATCCCAAACCCCACAAAGAAACTCAGCGATAACCTATACTCTACTCTATACTACCTGCTCAAAGATCTTGGTCTTACGTTGTATGACTTGACGATAGCGGAGGGAGAACAGCTCTATTATGTTATCTCCTCTGCTTATCAAAAGATAAGCGGTGCTAATGCCCTTCTTGAGAAGTTAGTTTGAGTATTTCATCTACTACAATCTCTGGCTGGATTTCTAAACATTCATAGGTGCTATACTTACACTCTCCCTTTCCGTGGAGGGTGCAGGGCTGACATGGTAAGTTTTTTATGATAACTTTTCCTTCTTCTGGAAAGAGGGAAAAACCAAGGGTAGGATGGGTCCCCCCGTATATTTGCACCGCTTTAGTTTTTACAGCCCTTGCTATGTGCAAAAGCCCAGAATCGTTCCCAACAAAAACCTTGGCAAGCTTTATAATACCCGCCGTATCTAAGAGGGAGAGCTTTCCACAAAGGTTTTCAAAACCATCCATTCCCTCACACTCTCCTTGGGCTCCAACAAAAACTACCCTAATACCCTTTTCCCTTAACCTTTCCGCCACTTTTACGAAATATGGATATCTCTTTTTCTTATATCTAGCTCCTGGAGATATGGCTACAAAACCTTGTCTGTAAGTTTGCTTTAACCTGTTGAGCCTATCTTCCGATAGGACAATGGAAGGTCTATATCCCTTTTCCCCTATGGCTCTTAGGTAAGAATCTACCACGCTGTAGGAAGTTCTAAGCGCTTTAA
>CAZZKD010000026.1:0-1895 GCA_964655095.1 uncultured Thermocrinis sp. | reverse complement strand
GCGTGGAACTATGCGCAGAGGTGGGCATATCTGCCATCATACAACCTGGTGGTTCCATAAGGGACAAGGAGGTAATACAGGCTTGCGATAGGCATGGAATAGCCCTTGTTTTTACGGGGACAAGACACTTTAGGCACTAACCAAGGAATACCAGAGTAAGAGCCCATCGTGATATCCTAAGATATCCTCACAGGCTCTCTCTGGATGAGGCATAAGGCCAAAGACGTTAAATTCTTTGTTGCAGACCCCTGCTATGTTTCCTACAGAACCATTAGGATTGGCCTCTTGACTAACCGTGCCATCTTCTTGGCAGTATCTAAAGAGCACCTGACCCCTTCCCTCCATCGCCTTGAGCTCTTCTTCTGGGAGGTAATACCTACCCTCGCCGTGGGCTATTGGAAGTTTTATGATTTCTGCTTTTTCCAGCTTTTTAGTAAAAGGTGTGGAGTTGTTCTCCACCCTTAAAAACACATCCTTGCAGACAAATCTGAGATTTTCGTTCCTTAGGAGGGCGCCAGGAAGAAGATGAAGCTCGGTTAAGATCTGGAAACCATTACAAATCCCAACCACGAATCCACCTTTTTGAGCAAAATCCACAATAGCCTTTGCAAGGGGGGTTTTGCTAGCCAACGCTCCAGCTCTTAGGTAGTCGCCAAAGGAAAAGCCACCGGGCAGAACCACACAATCCAAGTTTTCTATCCTTGTTTCTCTGTAGTCCAAAAAGACCACATCAACCCCCACCACATCCCTAAGCACGTAGTAGGTGTCGTAGTCACAGTTAGAACCGGGAAACACGCAAACTCCAAACTTCATTCTATAACATACTCCTCTATGAGGGGATTATAGAGAAACTTCTCCACGATTTGTTTAACTTGGGAAGCATCTTCCACATCCATCTCAATTATCTTACCAACTCTAACGTTCTTTACACTATAGCCGTTGTCTTCCAGCACCTCTTTAACAGCCCTACCCTCCGGGTCCAAAAGCCCTTCCTTCGGAACGATTAAAACCCTAACTCTCATAGTCTGATATTATAAGCTCCACAAAAGCGAGATGGGTGAATTATATTTATTTCTTATGCTCTTAGAGTTAAAAGAAAAGCTGTATGAATTAAAACACAGGTTTGAGGACGTAAAACTTAGTTTGGACCCAAGTACGCTTGAAAGGGAGCTGGAGGAAATTGACAAAGCTATGGCTTCTGCGAACTTCTGGAGTGATCCGGAAAGGGCAAAAAATCTAACACAAAGGAGAAAATGGTTAGAAGAAAACATAAGCACCCTCAAGGAAATAGAAAAAACTCTTAGGGACGTTGAAGAGTTTATAGAGATAACTTCGGAGGAAGAGCTTGACAGCTTGCAGGTTATAAAGGAAGAGCTACAAACTCTGGAGAAGCTAATTGAGGCTATGGAGATTAAGGTTTTCCTTTCTGCAGAGATGGACGAAAAGAACGCATACCTTACCGTGCAAGCTGGTGCAGGTGGGACGGAGGCGTGCGATTGGGCAGAGATGCTCCTTAGGATGTATAGAAGATGGGCTGAGAGCAAAGGATACGATATAGAGATCATAGACTATCAGCCTGACGATGTAGCAGGTATAAAGAGTGCCACCATGCTCATAAAGGGACCATACGCTTACGGTTATTTGAAAGGGGAAAGTGGAGTTCATAGACTTGTGCGCATTTCTCCCTTTGACGCCAACGCCAGAAGACACACATCCTTTGCCTCAGTGTCCGTAGTCCCTCAGATAGACCAAACTATAAACATAGAGATAAGGGAGGAGGATTTGGAGATGGAAACCTTTAGAGCCAGCGGAGCAGGTGGCCAGTACGTAAATAAGACAGATACCGCAGTTAGAATAAGGCACAAACCCACTGGTATTGTGGTTTCCTGCCAGCA
>CAZZKD010000025.1:0-1536 GCA_964655095.1 uncultured Thermocrinis sp. | reverse complement strand
ACCTGCCGAGTTTCCCAAGATTGTAGAAATTCTCAGAAAAGAAGGGCTTGTGGTAGAAGCACCCTCTCATCAATCTACGGAGTTTGTGGATATTACCAAAGAGGCAGTAAGTAGCTTTCCCCCTCCAAGAAGCGCCCTTTTGCAAGCTATGGCCAGAGCAGAAACGGGAGGACTTTTGCTTCTTGCTTACTCCAACATGAGGGGCTACGGAGACATACATCCTACCGTAGCAGAGCTAAGGGTGGGCTATGCGCCAGTGACCGTGCTTCATCCTTACACAGGAGAGGAAATATACGTAGGAGAAGTAAAGATTACAGAGGTAGAGTTGGTAGCTAAGATAGAGAGCCAAGAGGGTATACCTAAGTTCTCTTTGGGATACGGTGCGTGCTTTGGACACAATGAAACTAAGGCTATATGCATGGCGGTTTTGGATAAGGCTATGCAAACGCAAGAGCCAAAGAACCCTTCCGAAGACAGCGAGTTTGTATTCTATCACATAGACAGCATTGATTCTATGGGCTTTGCCAATCACTACAAGCTTCCTCACTACGTAACTTTTCAATCCGATTTGGACAGGCTAAGGAAGATACAAAGTCAGCTTACGGGGGTAAAAAATGAAGCTTAATTACAACTTTGCCTTTTTGGACGAAACCACCAAAAGAGAAATAAGGCGAACTATTCTAAAAGCCATAGCCATACCGGGCTATCAGGTTCCCTTTGCGTCAAGGGAGCTTCCCATAGCCAAGGGTTGGGGCACAGGAGGTCTTCAGATAACCCTGTCTATCATCGGTCCTGACGATGTGCTAAAAGTCATAGACCAAGGCTGTGATTACAGTGTAAATGCGGTAAATATTAGAAAGTTTATCAAAGCTATGACTGGCGTAGAGACAACTACTGATACCACAAAGGCAACGATCATTCAGACCAGACACAGAATTCCAGAAGAGCCTTTACCGCAGGACCAGATCCTTGTCCTTCAGGTGCCTTACCCAGAACCACTGAGACTCGTTGAACCAAGCGAGGAGGAAACCAGAAGAATGCACGCGGAAATGGACTACGGAAAGATGTATCTTTACCTTTACGAGGACATCCTCAGATACGGAGAGATAACCATAGGTGCCAGGTATCCGGTGCTGGTAAATAAACGATACATCATGGACCCCACTCCCATTCCCAGGTGGGATGTGCCAAAGCTCAACATGGCGGACAACCTCTTTCTATTTGGAGCAGGAAGAGAAAAGAAAATATACGCAGTGCCACCCTATACTACAGTTGAGCCCCTGGAGTTTGAAGATTTCACATTCAGAGTGGAAGACTTTAGTGGCAAAGCCTGCTACAAGTGTGGTGCGACGGATACCTTCTTGGACGAGATCGTGGAAGATGGCACTGGAAGAAGGCTTTATGCCTGCTCAGACACAAGCTACTGTGAAAAAAGAATGGAGGCTATCAGACATGCGCGTAGTTCTAAGGGTTTCTAATCTGACTAAAATTCACGGCAGGGGCTGTCCCGAGTGTCTTTCTCTTACGGGACCAGAA
>CAZZKD010000024.1:0-2003 GCA_964655095.1 uncultured Thermocrinis sp. | reverse complement strand
GTCGGGTGAGAAATTAAGAAAAAGGCAAGTTTTCTTGTGAGAAAGCCCTTTGGAGGGCAGGGATTTATAATACCCCTAAACCCTACCGAAGAAGGTTTTTCAATTACATCAACGGGTGGAGGAAGGGTATAACGCTTCTGGTTTACCTTTATGGGTATGCCATTGGCTACAGCTTTTTCAGAAAAAGCTATGTGCTTAGGTAATTTCTCACCCAGCGTATGCTAAGGTATTTATTATAATTCTCAAGCTATGGAGAGCACTGCTTTGATAACTGACCTTTACGAACTTACCATGGCACAGAGCTACTTAGAGCACGGAAAAACTGGAAGGGCTGTTTTTAGTCTCTTTGTTAGAAAGCTCCCAAAAGAAAGAAATTTTCTGATAGCCTGCGGTCTTGAAACTTTGATGAAAAGCTTAGAGAGCTACAAATTCGGAGATAGGGAGTTAAAGTATCTGAAAGGCTTAGGCATATTCAAAGATTGGTTTTTGGACTATTTGAGGGAGTTAGAGCTTGACCTTGACTTTTATGTGATGGAAGAGGGAACCATATTCTTTCAAAATGAGCCTATCCTTCAGGTAGAAGGTTCACTTCCCAAAGCCCAGCTGATAGAAACGCTTGTTATAAATACAATCCACCTTGAAACTGTTATAGCCTCAAAGGCTGTTAGAAGCTATCTCGCAGCTAAGGGTAGGCTCCTGGTGGATTTTGGTTTAAGAAGGGCCCATTCTCCTATGTCTGGGCTTTTAGGGGCAAGGGCTTGTTATATAGCAGGTTTCAACGGAACATCAAACCTTCAAGCTGGTATGCAGTATGGAATACCAGTATTTGGCACCATGGCTCATTCTTACGTCATGATCTTTGATGAAGAGGAGGAAGCTTTTAGAGCTTTTGCAAAGAGCTTTCCAGACAAGGTCTTTCTTTTGATAGATACATACGATACGGTTGAAGGGGCGCGCAAGGCTTTAAAACTTATGAAGGATGGAATCAAAGTCTTGGGTGTGAGAATAGACAGCGGAGATATCCCTCAGCTTTGCAGAGAAGTTAGAAGACTATTTGAGGAGGAAGGTTTTAAGGACGTGAAAATTTTGGTCAGTGGTGGGGTGGACGAGTATGACATAGAGCAGTGGCTTTCGGAAGGGGTGCCTATAGAGGCCTTTGGCGTAGGGACAAAGGTCCTAACTTCCTCAGACGCACCATACTTAGATATAGCCTATAAACTGGTGGAATATGAAGGGAAGCCTAAGTTCAAGGAAAGCCCAGGGAAGAAGACCTTTCCTTACAAAAGACAGGTATTGAGACACTTCAAGGATGGGAAATTTTACTACGACAGAGTAATTAGATATGAAGAAGGCGGACTTGTAAAAAAGCTAACCTTTCCACTACCAACATTAAAGGAAATCAGAGAAAGGCTTATTGAACAACTAAACCAGCTACCAGATGAGCTCAAAAGACTGCAAAAATTAGAATACAGGGTAGAAGTGGAGTGATGATAGGTGTGGATATAGTTTCCAACAGGAGGATAAAAGAGGTAGTGGATAGGTTTGGAGAGAGGTTTCTAAAACGCATATACACGCCTGTTGAGATTGAATACTGTAAAGCTCAGGCGGACTTCATAGCCTGCTTATCTGCCAGATGGGCTGGGAAGGAGGCAGTTTTAAAGGCTGTATATCAGCATACTGGCATCCTTTTAAAGTTTTCTGAGATAGAAATACTCGGGGACTTTGGCAAACCTGCAAAGGTTAAACTCTTAAGAGAAGGGTTAGAACATCTTAACCTTTTGATCTCCCTATCGCACGAAAAAGAGTATTCGGTAGCGGTTGCCTTTATAATAAGGTAGGCTTATAATGTATGTAAATGATTACTTTAAAAGAGCTTGCCCTTTTTTTGCATGTGCTCTTTGCCTGCGTCTGGGTAGGTGGGATGTTGGCCCTTGTTCTTGTGGTAGCTCCAGCTTTGAGAAGTTCAAAAGACAGAAAAGAGCTATTCTTGAACT
Organism: uncultured Thermocrinis sp.; assembly: GCA_964655095.1. Classification (GTDB taxonomy): domain Bacteria; phylum Aquificota; class Aquificia; order Aquificales; family Aquificaceae; genus Thermocrinis. The sequence continues at coordinate 9 of CAZZKD010000024.1, read as the reverse complement.
TAGGGAAGA
>CAZZKD010000023.1:0-6102 GCA_964655095.1 uncultured Thermocrinis sp. | reverse complement strand
TCTTTTCGCTTTTTGCCTTTGCAAAACCAGAGATAACAGCTTACTACAATCCAAACTGTGGATGTTGCACGTCTTACTTTTCCAAGTTGGAAAAGGAGGGGTTCAAAATCAATAAAGTCAAAGTTTCTTACGAGGAATTGGATAGAATAAAAAGCAAGCTGAACATTCCTATAAACCTAAGGTCTTGCCACACTATGGTCTATGATGGAAGATTCATAGAGGGTCATGTGCCACCGGAGGGTGTAAGGTTAGTTCTTAGGGACAAAAACATAAAAGGTGTTGGTTCTCCTCACGGAATCAAGAGCGGGAAAGGTGGATACGAAGATAAATACGAGGTGGTAAAATGAGCTGGCATAGAAGGGACTTTTTAAAGCTTATGCTTCTTTTTGGCATTGCCTACTCTGTTCCGAGTTTTTCCGCTTTCAGAAGGCTTGAGGTGGCAGATGCCAGAGAAAAGGATGAGCTTTTGGAATATACGTTGGTTGTAAGAAAGGAGCCTGTGGAGGTGGGACAAAGAAGGGGAGTGGGAACTCTGATAAACAGCCTTTTACCCTCACCCCTTCTTAAGTTTAAGGAAGGAAAGGAAGTGGTCATTCATGTGATAAACGAGATGGATGAGCCTACTTCTATCCACTGGCACGGTTTGCTTGTGCCAAATGAGATGGACGGTGTGCCCGGTGTTGTTTTCCCCGGAATACCTCCCAAAAGTAGATTTACTTACAGGTTTCCGGTTGTTCAATATGGCACCTACTGGTATCACTCTCATTCTTTGATGCAAGAGCAGTTGGGTATGTATGGTCCGCTTATTCTGGAGCCGAAGGAAGAGGATGTTATAAAAGCAGATAGGGATTATGTGATCATGCTTTCCGATTGGACGGACGAAGACCCTCACCGTATTCTCTCAAACCTAAAAAAACACCCGGGATATTACAACTTTCAAAAAAGAACTTTGGGGGACTTTTTAAGGGAGGCAAGGGAAAAGGGCTTTTATCCAACCCTAAAAGAAAGGCTCATGTGGGCTCAGATGAGGATGGACTCAAGAGACATAGCAGATGTTACAGGCTATACCTACACCTACCTGATGAACGGCCAAACCACGGAAGAGAATCCAACCTTTCTTTTTAAACCGGGCGAAAAGGTAAGGCTAAGGTTTATAAACGCATCGGCTGCTACCTATTTTAATGTGAGAATACCCGGCTTAAAGATGACAGTGGTCCAAGCGGATGGTCAAAATGTCTATCCTGTGGATGTGGATGAGTTTCGTATTGCTATAGCAGAAACGTACGACGTAATCGTAGAACCAAAAGAAGAAAAAGCCTATGCCATATACGCAGAAGCTATGGACAGGAGCGGTTTTGTTATGGGAACCCTTGCCCCAAGGAAAGGTATGAAAGCAGTCCCACCACCAAAGAGAGAAGTGCCCGAACTGACTATGGAGGATATGGGACATCACGGACACATGGGCCACGGACACAATCATCACCACGAGGGCTATAAGATGATGTTGGATGTGAGTAAAAACCCTTTTGGTGTGGATGCGGACATGGTAGTAAGTAACCCTATGCCAAAGCTTGACGATCCTGGGGTAGGGCTGAGAAATCAAAAGCACAAAGTTCTAACCTACGCAGATCTTGTAAGTGCAGAGGAGTATCCCATAGGAAAACCAGAACGCACCATAGAGATCCATTTGGTAGGAAACATGGAGAGATTCATCTGGAGGATGTATTCTTACGATGGCAAAAAGCTAAGCTCAAGGTTTGAAGATGTAATACCTTTGAGGTATGGGGAAACTGTGAGGTTTGTGTTCATAAATCACACCATGATGCACCATCCTATACACCTTCACGGCATGTGGATGTATTTAGACAACGGGGGAGACACCTTAAACCCAAGAAAGCATACCATAGACGTAAAGCCAGCTGAGGTGGTGGAGGTTATAGTCAAGGCGGATGCCTATGGAAATTGGGCTCTTCATTGCCATATCCTGTATCACATGGACGCAGGAATGTTTAGGATAGTGAAAGTGGGATGATGAGGCAAATATTTTTTGTAATTTTTATACCTATTCTGACCTTTGGGCAGGAGTTCTATCCCATAGAGCCTATGCATCCAATAAGGTATTGGGGTGTTTTTGTTGATAAGTTGGAATACAGAGAAAAGGAAAAAAACCTAAATTTAGAGCTTGATTCTTTTTACGGAGGAGATTATCACAAGTTATGGCTTAGTTTAGAAGCAAAGAAAGAACTAAAAAGGGGAGATTGGGAGTTTGAAAGGGCAGACCTGCTCTTTGGAAAGGCTATCTCTAGCTTTTTTGACATAAGGGTTGGGGGTGGCTATGCGGGAAAAAAAGACGAGGGAAGAACCAGGCTTGCAGTAGAGTTGGTAGGATTGGCTCCCTATTGGTTTGAAACTGAGCTTAGTTTTTACCTCACTCACAAAGGAGAGCCTTACGGAAAATTAAAAGCAGAGTACGACCTTCTTTTAACCCAAAGATTGGTGCTTCAGCCGGAAGTGGAAGTTTTAGCAAGCGCTAAAACTATAGAACCGCTTGAAATAGGTAAGGGAATAAGCAATGTAGGACTTTCTATCAGGCTAAGGTATGAAATAAAAAGAGAAATAGCTCCTTATGTGGGCTTTTCTTGGGAAAGAAACTACGGAAAAACAAAGGAATTAAGGGGAAAAGTTGAAGAAAGCACTTTTTTAGTAGGATTGAGGATGTGGTTTTAGGAGGTTCTGGCATGATAAAGATCCTGTTGGTTCTGGCTTTAGGTCTAAGCATTGCACTATCCCACGAAAAAGTGCCAACCCAAGAGTTAAAGCCCGAAGAAAAAATCTACTATCCGCCGGTGGTTAAACTACATCCGCCCACCACTCACTTTTCAATAGCCCTACCTACTATCCTTTTCTTGGCATCTGCTTTTTACCTTCTGACTAAAAGAAGAGAAAGGGACATCATCATAGCCCTTTCCCTTCTGAGCTTTTTTGCTATAGCTGGCTCTGTAACAACTGGTTATATTGCCCACGAAAGCATGGCAAACATTCCCATAGAAGAAAAAGCGCAAGAGATCCTTCACACGCACCAAAGCGTAGGGTTTGTTTTGCTTGGTTTGTCTTTGGCGGTGTTTTTGTTTAGTTTTTTAATAAACAAAAATCCTGCGTTTAGAATTTTGCATTTAATTCTCTGTCTTGCTTTGGTTTTAGGAGTATTCTATCAGGGCAACCTTGGAGGCACGCTGGTTTATGAATATTCGGTGGGGGTGCCTATAAGATAATTTAATATTATGATCCTCCAGAAATTATTGGAAGATGTATCCTCTGCGAAAGAATCTGTAAAGATAGTCTCCGCTTGGATTAGGGGGGAGATTCTGGAAGAGCTCATAAGGGCAATAAAGCCCGAAGTAAAGTTGGAGGTTATACTCAGAGCTGGCGAAAAAAAGGACCTTGAAATAAGCGATTACAGAGTTTTTAAAGCGGTTAGAGATTTTGGTGGTGAGATCTACATAAATCCGAGGTTGCATGCAAAGTTTGTAATAGTGGATGACAAGAAGGCTTACGTAGGTTCTGCCAACCTTACCTATACGGGAGTTATGGAGGGCAACTTAGAAGCGGGGGTGAGTTTAGAAGATAGAGCTAAAATTAAAGAGCTTTTGGACCTTTGGGAAGTTGTAAAGAAGGAATCGGTAAAGATAGACAAAAGGACAGTGGCGGTAGTTATAAGGTCTTACTCTTCCACAGAACTGGACGTGCTTCTTTTGGAGGAATTACCCGAGCAAAGTTTCTTAAAAGTAAATACAGAAAAAGGTTTTCTGGTTTGCAAGATAAACCACATAAACAGCTTAAGCATGGAAAACCTTTTGCAAAACGTGAAAATGGTGCAAAAAGACTGGGTTGTTGCATTGATAAACAGTATGGCGGAAGAAAGTGGAAGGATAAAAGTTGGAAGAGTTCATATGGTTTGTGAATATGTAAGAACCAAAGAGGAGGAAAAAGAAAGCTCTTTTGGTGTTCCCTTGAGGGTTTTGGACGTTGGAACGCAGTTATTGAAAATGGACGAAGAGGAAGAGCTTTTGGAGCTTATGAGCACCAACATGTCGGGCTACCCTATGGACGTTAAAGTATTTGCAGGAAGGTTGTTTGGAGTTAAAACTCCAGCTTACTTAGACCTTACAAAGATTGCCAGTATGCACATGGCGGTCTTAGGCACCACAGGCTCTGGAAAAACCACCTTTGTAGCAAGGCTTTTAAAAAACATAAAAGACCTAAACTACGCACAGGTGTTTGTTATAGACCTGTTTGGAGAATACCATAAAAGGCTTGGAGATGACAATCTGGAGTATGTGAAAATTCCCTATACCCTATTTCCAATATGCGTGGATGATGTAAAGGAGCTTTTCAAAAGGTATGGAATTGATATAAGTGAAAAATCTACAGAAGAGAAAAGCTTTTTTGGAAAAATAAGAAAGCTTTTAAAACCAGACTTGAGGAAAATAGCCTACAGCGAAAGGTCTTTGGAGGATATGCTCTTGGACGCACCCAAGGACATCAAAGAATACTCCCAAGAGCTTTTAGAACTACTCTCAAGGGACTTTGGGGAAGAATCTACAAGAAATCAGAAAGATGTCTGGCAAAAGGCTACGCAAATCGTTAGCTCTCAAAGGGGAATAGTTTTGTGTGATCTGAGTGACCTTATTGATCCAGAGTCTCGCCTTAACATTGTGGGGCTTATTATGAAAGAAATATTCCTCTCCTCTATGAAGGATGGAAAAAGAAGATTGGTAGTTCTTGAAGAGGCTCACAACTTTGCACCAGAAAGAGGAGCCACAGATTTGCCCACAGGAAGAGAAAACATAGCCTTGCAGATGACTAAGAGAATCGCCCTTGAAGGGAGAAAGTTTGGAGTTGGGCTTATAGCCATAACCCAAAGACCAGCAAACCTAAACAAATACATACTCTCCCAAATGAACACTCAAGCCATTTTTAGGCTTGTGACGAAAAACGATTTGGATGCGGTGTCTGTATTCTTTGGAGAAAGGGATTGGAAGCTTTTGAATTTACTGCCTTTGCTTAAACCGGGCACGTTATACCTTAGTGGGTTGGCTGTTCCCTTTGGTATGCTCTTAGAAATTGAGCTTTAAACCTCTAATAGTATAGTAACTGGGCCGTCGTTTAGGATAAAAACCTCCATGTGAGCACCAAAGATGCCTGCCTGAACCGGCACATATTCGGAAAGCTTCTTTACAAAGTACTCGTAAAGCTGTCTTGCCCTTTCGGGCTTTTCTGCTTCTTCAAAGCTTGGCCTTCTGCCCCTTTGAGTATTTGCGTAGAGGGTAAATTGAGAAACCACCAGTGCAGAACCACCCACGTCCAGTAAAGAATAATTAAACTTTCCCCTTTCATCTTCAAATATTCTCAAATTTACTACCTTCTCCACGAGCTTGTCTGCCAACTGTTCCGTATCTCCCACCCTTATACCAAGCAGTAGGTTCAAGCCCTTTCCTATTCTTGCCACCTCTTTTCCATCAACCACAACCCACGACTCTTTTACTCTCTGCACCAACACCCGCATAACACTAAAGCCTACAAAGAACTGGCACTATTTCAAACTTCATGTCCTGTCCAAGTATTAGCCTTATCATAGCTCTAAGGTTAGGAGAATTATCTGTAAAGAAAAGCCTTAGGCTACCTTCACCCTCATTCCTTGCTATCTGCCTAACCTTCTTAGCAACCGCTTCTGCCGAATCCACCACATCCACCTCTACCATAAACTGTTTTATAGGCTCTTTCAGGAGAGGGTAATGGGTGCAACCAAGTATAAGTGTGTCTATCTTACCCTTCAGCTCCTGAAGATAGTATTCTATAACGCTTTTAGCTATGGTTCCGTTTAGTATGCCTTCTTCTACCAGTGGGACAAACAAAGGACAAGCTTTTGCAAAAACTTGTGCGCCATAGCTTTCCAAAAGCTTTTGATAGGCCTTGCTTTGGATTGTGCCTTGTGTTCCTATTCCCCCGATCTTCTTTTGTTTGGAAATTTTTATAGCCTTTTCCACTCCTGGCTGTATTACTCCTATTACTGGAATGGAAAGTTTGTCTTTCAAAGCCTCC
>CAZZKD010000022.1:0-7639 GCA_964655095.1 uncultured Thermocrinis sp. | reverse complement strand
AAACTTATTCACCAAATCCTTTAACACAGTTATTTTTTTATTTTCGTCACCATCCTCAAAGATCACTTCTTGGGGTGGAAAGGATGGTTTTTCTCCACTTTTGAGCAGTCTTATAAATCTCTGACCAACCTGTAGGGCTATCTGGGGTTTTGACTTTTTAAGCGTAGGAAGGCTTAATTTTTTGATGCGCTCAAGGAGTTTCATATCCGCACCTGCTTACTTCTATTTTCTGCTTCTATTATTACCAGTAGTGTCTTTAATACTGAGTCTGGATTTAAAGAAATACTGTCTATTCCTTCCTCTACCAAAAACTCGGCGAAGTCTGGAAAATCGGAAGGACCTTGACCGCATATGCCTACTTTCTTTCCCTTTTCCTTTGCTACCTTTATAAGCTGGGATATGAGCCTTTTCACCGCTTCATTTCTTTCATCGTAAAGATGGGCCACTAATCCTGAGTCCCTGTCCAAACCAAGGGTAAGTTGGGTCAGATCGTTGGAACCTATGGAAAAACCATCAAATATGTCCGCAAACTTGTCCGCAAGAATTATGTTAGATGGAAGTTCAGCCATCACGTAAACTTCCAAACCGTTCTCTCCTTTTTTAAGCCCGTATTCCTCCATAACTTTGAGCACTTTTTCTCCTTCTTCCGGCGTTCTGCAGAAGGGAATCATAACCTTAGTATTTGTAAGCCCCATTTTGTTGCGAACTCTTAGAATGGCTTGGCATTCAAGCCCAAAGGCTTCTTTGTATGTTTCTGAATAATACCTTGATGCCCCCCTCCATCCTAACATCGGGTTTTCTTCTTCAGGTTCAAACAACTCTCCCCCTATTAGACCTTTATACTCGTTGGATTTAAAATCTGAAAAACGCACTATCACAGGATTTGGATAAAAGGCGGCGGATATTTTGGCTATTCCGTAAGATAGTTTCTTCACAAAATATTGGGTTTTATCTTCATAACCAAAAGTTAGATTTTCAATATCATCGATGAGTTTTCTTAGAGCTATCTGTTTTCTGTCTTTACCTTTTGCTAACTTGCTTTTCAAGGGCTCCTGCGCATGCTTGTATATGGAAGCCATGGAGCAAACACCCTTATCATCAATAGCGCCGCACTCTTCCAGCTTCTTTACCAAAGCCTTTAGATCCTCGTAGTGTAAAAGGGCTAAAGGATGGATCTTTATGTAGTTTGCTATGATGAACTCCTCCCTCGCCAAGCCTACCCCATCGTTGGGTATAAAGGAATACTTAAAAGCGGATTCTGGATTGCCTACGTTCATCATAACTTTTGTCTTAGGTCTGGGTATTTCCCTAAGGTTTATCTCATCTACTTCGTAAGGTATGTATCCTTCATAAATATAGCCCACCTCACCCTCTGCGCAGGAAAGGGTTATTGTATCTCCGGTTTTGAGCACCTCCGTAGCCTTGTGGGTTCCCACCACTGCGGGAATACCAAGCTCTCTTGCAACTATCGCTGCGTGAGCGGTTCTTCCCCCTCTGTTTGTGATAATACCGCTGGCTTTTTTCATTATAGGTTCCCAGTCTGGGTCAGTTATATCTGTAACCAATATCTCCCCTTCTTCAAACTGCCCCGCATCCTTTAGGTCGTGAATAACTCTTACCCTTCCGTGTGCTATTTTGTCTCCTACCGCTATACCGTATAGGACTCTCTTTTTAACCCTTTCTTCCAAAGGCACACTAAATTTGTAAACCTTAAGCACGTTTTCCTCTTTTCTTGAGTGGACAGTTTCTGGTCTGGCTTGAACTATAAACAGCTCGTTTAGAATACCATCCTTTGCCCACTCTATGTCCATCGGCGTCCACCTACCATTTTTCTTAGTGTAGTGTTCTTCTATGAGGATGGCCCATCTTGCAAGCTTTAGAATTTCGTCATCCGTAAGAGCAAAACGCTTTTGTTCAGACAGAGGCACATTTACTATCTTTGTCCTTTCCTGACCTGCACCGTAAACCATTTTCCTGTCCTTTCTACCCAATTTTTTCTCTATTATGGCTGAGTATCCCGCCTGAAGGGTTGGCTTAAAGACCATGTATTCGTCCGGAGTTACCATTCCCTGAACCAGCAACTCACCTAAACCGTAAGTAGCATTTATCACAACAGCGTCTTTAAAGCCTGATTCTGTATCTAAGGTGAACATAACACCAGAGGCACCCAGATCAGACCTGACCATCTTTTGCACACCCATAGCTATGCCGACCTTGAAATGATCAAAGCCAAAGGAGTGTCTGTAGGATATTGCTCTGTCTGTGAAAAGGGAAGCAAAGCCGTTCTTTATAGCAGTTAGAACATTCTCTGCACCTACTACGTTTAGGTATGTCTCCTGCTGTCCTGCAAAGGATGCATTGGGTAAGTCCTCTGCAGTAGCCGAAGACCTAACCGCCACATCAACCGCAAAGGAGTTATACCTTTGGGATAGTTCAGAGTAGTATTTTTTTATCAACTCCTCCAATTCTGGAGGAAACTCCCCTCCTCTTATCAGTTCTCTTACCTCATATCCCCTCTTTGCCAGATCCTGCAGATCATCCGTGTTTAAATTGCTCAGAATCTCCTTTATGGCTTCTTCCAATTTGTTATATCTTAGAAACTCATAGTAGGCCTGGGATGTTACTACAAAACCATAGGGGATGTTGATACCCAAACTGGAAAGGTTCCTGAGCATCTCACCCAAAGATGCGTTCTTTCCGCCCACCAGGGGCACGTCCTCTATGCCTACACTATCCAACCACACTACAAGTTTATCTTTCATATTCAAACCTCCAAAGTTTGTTCCAACACAATTTTCTCAAAATCAGCAAAGCGGTTAAATAGATTTTTAATTCTATAAAGCAAGGCCAGTCTGTTTCTTCTTAAAGAAAGGTTCTTATCCATAACTAATACTTTGTCAAAAAACACATCAACAGGCTGTTTTAAATCCCAAAGGTCTAAAACTTCCAGCCTTTCTGTTTCCCACTTTTTAACTTTCTCCCAAAGAACCTTTTCTTCCTCCTCTTGCATTAGACCCTCCTCTACAACATTGTCGTCCCACCCACTGGGCAAGATCTTCACCACCCTTTTGTAAGCTTCTACTATATCTTTAAATTTTTGCGACTCTTTCAGATTGGCAAGCTCTTCGGTAAGCTTTATGATTTCATACGGTTTTAGTGGGTCCTTTACTTCCAGCACCGCCCTGACCACATCATAACCGTATGGTTCCAAGTAAGCCTCTAACCTACTTCTTATAAACTCCTCAAAGCCTTCTGGCAGATCTTCCAAAAGCTTTCTCAAGTCCAAGTTGTAGCGATTTTTGTGAATTATGGCAAAAACTCCATAGGCGTTGCGCCTAAGTCCATAGGGATCTGAGCTTCCGGATGGCATCTCTCCAGCCTTTATGAGGGTGTAAAGGTTGTCCAATTTGTCAGCTATAGAAAGAACTTGAGAAATAGGACTTTTTGGAACTTCTTCGGAAGGTGTTCTTGGAAGGTAGTGCTCGTATATAGCCCTTGCTACTTCTTCATCCTCTCTCCAAGCTTTGGCATAAACCATACCCATGTATCCCTGAAGCTCGTCTAACTCTTTAACCATGTTTGTTAAGATGTCTGCCTTAGAAAGAAGCGCAGCTCGTTTGAGCTTTTCTATCGTCTTTTGATCAAATCCAAGCATCATGGCTATCTTCTCAGAAAGAGAGATAAGCCTTTGGGTTTTTTCCCACATACTGCCCACTTTTGGATGGAAGATCACACCCTTTAGAGCATCCACTAAACTTTCCAACGGTGTTTTTAGGTCCTCTTTGTAGAAAAACAGGGCATCTTCAAGCCTAGCCCTTAAAACCTTTTGGTATCCTTCTAAGATTTTTTCATTTGGTTTGTTGTTGCTAAAGGCGATAAAGTATGGGATGAGTTTGCCCTCTTTGTTTGCAAGACAGAAAAACCTTTGGTGGTGGGCAAGGACTGTGATCAAAACCTTTTCTGGAAGTTCTAAATACTTTTCTTCAAACTTGCCTACGACAGGAAAAGGAAATTCCAAAAGATTTGCCACTTCCTCTGGTAGTCCCTCTGTATACCTCGGCGTGCTTCCCAAGGCATAAGATTCTTCCCTTAGCATTTCCAGAATAAGGCTCAACCTTTCGTCAAAAGAAGGTATAACGAACCCTTCCTTTAGCTTTTCTTCATACTCCTCTGCATCTTTTATTAAAATAGGACCCTTTGAGAGGAACCTGTGTCCAAAGGTTAGGTTGCTGGCTTTTAGCTTACCAAAACTCAAATGCACTACTTTGTCTCCATAAAGCGCACATATCCACCTTATTGGTCTTGAAAAGCTCAAGCTACTGCTGTCCCATCTCATACGCTTAGGTAAAGGTATGGAAAGCAAAATGCTTTCAAATTCTTCCTTAAGCCTTTCCAAAGGGCTTTTGTCCTTATAGACCCTCTTTATCGCTACGTATTTTCCTCCCCCTCGCTCAACTTCTAAAACCTCATCCAAAGAAGCTTTAACCCTTTCCAAAAAGCCAAGAAGTGCCTTTGTAGGTTTCCCCTCTTTGTAAGCTATGCCCAAAGGTGGTCCGTATATTAGTTCTTCCTTTTCCTCTGGTTTGTCTTCAAAGTCTTCTGTAATAACCGCCAAGCGCCTCGGTGTGCCATAGGTTTTTTGTATGCCAACTCCCAAGACCTTTTCCAAACTTTCCTTAAGACTTTTCAGTGCTTGGTTTATTACGTTAGCGGGAAGTTCTTCTGTGCCAATCTCCAACAAAAGCTTCATCCTTCCACTTCCTTTAACAAAACTTTAGCGATGTTCGACCAATAGGTATTTTTTGAATCTTTTATGGTTTGATTTAATACACTCTTTGCCTCGTCTTTTTTCCCCATATCCAGAAGTATCTGAGCTTTTAACAGCTGAGCAGAGGGATGGTTAAACCTTTCTTTTCCTATGGACTCAAGCACCTTTAAAGCTTTCTCCTTCTGCCCTTCTTTAAAGTAGGCAAAGGCAAGTCTTTCAGTATAAAGGGCTATCAGCTCTTCGTCCCTAAGGTTAGATATCATCTCTTGAATTATTTCGCTTTCTTTTTTGCCCACATCTATCTGCAGTGAGTAAGAAAGGATCAAAGGCTTAAAAGCACCACCCTTTTTTAGACCTTCTTCTATCAGACCCTTAACCTTATCTAAATCTCCACTCTGCAGGTACTTTCTTATCTCCCACTCTATATAGGAAACCTGTTGATTCCTTCTTTTTTCCCATTCCTTGTATAAAACAAAGCTACCTACCAACAGCAGTAAAGCTATAGGTAAAACTAAAAACCTTAAAGGTAAAAACAGCATTCCATTAATACATTTTAAACCAATTTGCTTAGCATTTCCTCCACTGTTTTTAGGTTTTTAACTACCGATTGAACCGATCTTTCCCACATTTCCCTCTCCTCCGGTATCATGGGGATCTTTATTATTTCTTCTATTCCGCAGTTTCCGAGCTTTACGGGAACTCCCACACACGCACCTTTAACCCCGTAATACTCTCCAACTTCGCCATCCAAGTAAACAGAACAGGGAAGTATCCTTTTGTTGTCCGTAACTATAGCTTCCACCATTTCCACTATGGAGGCTGCAGGGGCATGATAGGCAGAGGTTCCCATAAGATCCACTATCTCTCCACCTCCAAACTGAGTTCTCCTTATAAGCTCTTGAAGTTTTTCTTTACTGAGTATGTCCTTTAGGGGTATTCCGCCTACGTTGGATATGGATATAAGGGGGACCATCTCATCTCCATGACCACCTATGACGTAAGCGTGTATGTCCTGAGGAGAAACCTTTATTTCTTTTGAGATGAAAGTCTTAAAGCGTGCGGAATCCAAAACTCCAGCCATACCCATCACTCTTTTGGGCTCAAAGCCAAGAAGTTTATAAACCGCATAGGTCATAAGATCCACTGGGTTTGTTACGACGATAACTATAGAGTCTTTGGCAAACTCTTTTATTTTTTGGGCTATAACCGAGAGTATGTTTATGTTTTTCTCCAGCAAATCCTCCCTTGACATACCCGGCCTTCTTGGAAAGCCTGCGGTGATTACCACTATGTCACTTCCTTCCAAGGCTTCGTATCCATCTCCTTCGGGACTGACCGAATAACCCTCCACCTTTCCGTCTATGTTTAGAGCTGATAGCATCTGCTGTATATCTAAGGCTTTACCTTTGACAGGTTCTATGATCCTGTCTCCATCCTTTTTTGGCAAGTCAAACATGCGTACATCCACCAAACCTCTCAAAGCCAACAAAGCTGCGGTATGCTCTCCCACATTTCCTGCCCCCACTACCGAAACCACCTTTCTTAGTTTCATACCTTCACCCCCTGTTTGCTCTTTATCCAATTTAACAAACCACCTTTCAAAAGAACGGAAATTTGCTTTTGTGTTAGGTTATAGGTGCATAGCACCTCCTCTCCGGTGGTTTTGTTTATAACAACGATTTCCTTCCCTTCCTTTAGTCTTTCTTTTAACTCCGGTATGAGTATCTCGTCTCCTAAAGAAAACTTATTGTAGTCCTCCTTATTTTTGAACTCTAAGGGAACTATACCAAAATTGACGAGGTTTGCATGGTGAATACGGGCAAAGGACTTGGCTATTACCGCTCTAACTCCTAAAAATCTTGGAGCCAATGCGGCGTGTTCCCTTGAGGATCCTTGTCCGTAGTTTTCTCCACCTATTATGATGTTTGCCTTCTTTTTGTTGTCTCTTATCTCCTTTGCCCTGCTTACAAAGTGTGGATCTACGTAGTGATAAACGTATTCGCTTATGGCGTAGATGTTGGAACGCAGAGGTAGAATTTTAGCACCTGCGGGCATGATGTGGTCTGTGGTGATGTTGTCCCCCACTATGAGAGAAACTTCTCCTTCTATGCTTTCTGGAAGTTCGTCAAACTCGGGAAGTGGTTTTATGTTTGGACCTCTGTAGATCTCCACCTTCTTGGCTTCTTCTTCCGGAAGTGGTTCTATAAATGCTTCGTCTCCGTATGGAAACCTTTCCGGCATTTCAACCTTTATCCACTTTAGACCAAGCTTTCTTGGATCTACAATCTCTCCAGCTATGGCGCAGGCAACGCAGACTTCTGGAGAGGCAAGATAAACCTTTGCATCCGGAGTGCCAGACCTTCCCTCAAAGTTTCTGTTAAAGCTCCGAACAGAAACGCCACCCGATGGTGGCGCAAAGCCCATACCTATGCACGGACCACAGGCACTTTCAAGAATCCTTGCACCAGCCTTTAAGAAGTTTAACAAAGCTCCATTTTGGGTTATCAGCTCCAAAGCCTGCTTAGAGCCTGGAGCCACTGCAAAGATCACTTCCGGATGGACCTTTTTACCTTCTAAAAGCTTTGCTGCCCTTGTAAGATCCACAAAGGAGGAGTTTGTGCATGATCCTATCACCACCTGATCTACCTTAATTCCCTCCACTTCTCTGACTGGTACCACGTTGTCCGGAGAGTGAGGACAAGCTATTAATGGCTCAAGCTTTGAAAGGTCTATCTCTATGATCTCGTCGTATTCTGCATCTGGGTCTGGCAAGAGTTCTATCCAGTCTTCTTCCCTTCCCTGAGCTTTAAGGTATGCTCTGGTTATCTCGTCGGAAGGGAAAATAGAAGTGGTAGCCCCAAGTTCTGCACC
>CAZZKD010000021.1:0-1625 GCA_964655095.1 uncultured Thermocrinis sp. | reverse complement strand
ACTACTCAGCACTGCCTGAAGGATTTTTCGGACAGCCTCGCAGTTTGAGGACTTATAACATTGCCTTATAAGGATATAATCAAAAACTTATACTCCTTTATCATGTAAGCCTTAAACTCATTTTAAATGGAGATGCTCAAGAGGCTTTTAGGTAGTAAAGAGAAACAGAGGAGAGAAACTTACGAAATACAGTCTTCAAAGGGTGTGCTAAGGCTTTGGTTGGAGGAGGACCTTCAGCGAGATCCCGATACAAAAGTAGAGGAATTCTGGATAGAAACCATAGGTGTTTCCGAAGATGCCCTATGGCTTTTAGTAGGAAGGAGGTATGGTATCCTCCAGTTTTACGATTGGAAAGGTAGATTTCATAGACTACCAGCACGCCCACCTGCACAGGTTGTTTCGGAAATACTGTTCAAAGAAGGCTTCTTAGCTTTGCTTACACCACCTTACTTGGTGGTATATCGCATGGAAGACCCGAATAATCCCGGTATGTGGAAAAGTTTTAAACTTTCACAGGAGGGGATAAGGCCCTCCGCAGGATTGGACCTAAAAAGGGGCATCTTAGCCTTTGGTGTGGTGGGTAATAAGGTTTATACCATAGACATCGCAAATGACCTATCTCTTAAAACGGTGGAATTTAAGAGTGTATTTTCTTGCTCGGAGGTTGGGGAGATCAAGGGTATAAAGATCTTACCTTCTTTAAAGGTCTTTGTTTCTGGAACAGAAGGATGTGCTATATACAGTATGGGTGGAAGCCTTGTAAAAAAGTTGCCTTATAAGCCCGGAAGGGCCATCTCCCTGCTTGGTTCTAAGCTGGTTTTGGGTGAAGATAACAAGGTAATTGTGTTGGATGTTAATAAAGAGGAGGAGCTTTTTAAATTGGACGTTCCCATACGGGTTTCGGGCTTAGACGGTGACGAAGAGGGTATGTTTGTCTTCCTTGCGGATGCCGAGGAAAACAGCTTAGGCATAGTGGATCTTAGCTCCGGACAATACCTACAAACTTTGAAAGGCTTTGGCTATTCAGTGGTGAAGGTGTCTAAGGACGGCTCTATATACACGAGTAGGGTTTTGGACACAAAGGAAGGCAAACTTTACCAATTGATAAAACTTGGTTCTAACCTTTTGGACTTTATCTACCCAAAGGAAAGACAAGAAAAGCTCATAAAACAGGCAGAAAAACTCTACAAGGATTTTGTCTCCAGTGTGGAAAAAGCTAAAAGCCTTTCTCAGTTAGATGGTTTAAAAGGTCTAAAGGAGCTTTATTCTTTAGATATTCCACTCAGACGGATAAGGGAGCTTGTGCTTCAGGGAGAGGAGCTTTTGAAAAAGCGTAGGTTAGAGCTTTTTCTGGATGATATACAGCAAAAGCTAAAAAGAGGTGAGGTTTCAAAGAAAGAGCTAAAAGAGGTGGAGGACTGGTTAAACAACGCAGAGGAAAAAGAAGAGATAGAGATCCTAACAAAGCTGAAAGATCAAATAAATACCAGTTTAAAGAGGATGTTGGCAGATGGTTTGGAAAGATTGAGGCAGTCTTTTCTGGAGCGAGAGGGTTCAAGCGTTGAAGAGCTGGAAAGCTATCAGGAGGTGAAGGATTTTAGAGACCTTCTGAGCAAGCTACCAAA
>CAZZKD010000020.1:0-2096 GCA_964655095.1 uncultured Thermocrinis sp. | reverse complement strand
GCTTTTCCAACTCCGCTATCTTTGAAAGGGACACCTTTGCCATATCAACCCCAACTAAGGACCTTTTGTAAGACAACCTAAGCTCCTCTATGCTCTTTTGAAGAGCTTTTTTCCTTTCCAACATAGCCAAGTAGTTAGTATCCACCTCCTCATATTTTCTTTTGGATATAAGGCCTTTGTCCAACAGATCCCTTAGCCTTTCTCTGTCTTTTCTGAGAAGTTCAATCTGCACTTCCAGGTCGCCCATCTGAGCTAAAAGGGCTTCTTCTTTCTTAAGGAGCTCTTGGGATGCCAAAACGGAATTTTCCAAATTTAGCCTAAGTTCCTTTGACATTCTGTTTATCTGGGCCTGCAGAGCCTCTTTTTGAGCTCTTAAGGAATTTATCTTACTTTCTAAGGCATCCACCTGAAGCCTATAGTCTTCCGGTTCTATCTTTGCCAAAACCTCCCCTTTTTCTACCCAATCCCCCAAGTCTTTGTTGATTTCTACCACCTTGCCACTAACCTGAAAGGAAAGGGTTGCCATCTGCTCCGCTTTTACAAAAACCGCATCGCTAACCGCATAGTCCATCCGATGTTTTATCCACTTTACCGCATACACCAAAAAGACAAAGCTTATTAAACCAATCAGAATTAAACCCGCATACTTTTTCATCTTACTTTTCCAAACCAGAAACAAATAGTAGATTATAATAAGCCTTTAGCAGTTGATAATAAGAAACTATCTTATCAACCCTCGCTTTTGTAAGACTGGCTTCGGCTTCTAAAAGCTCCCTTTGGCTTATAAGTTGGTTCAGATACTGCTCCTTTGAAAGCTCAAAGAACTTTTCCGCAAAGGCTAAGGCCTCTTCAGAAACTCTTAAGTTGTCCTTTGAAGTCAGCAGGTCCTCGTAGGCTTTTTTAACCTCTAAAACCACTTTTTGGAGAAGATCCTCGTATTCCCTTTGTGCCTTCAGCTCCATGTAGCCTGCAGACATTTCTTGATAGTAAGGCTTTATACCCTGGAAGCTTAGGTTCAAGCCTGCAGAAAAGCTAAAAATACCCTTAGGTCTGATGGCTGGGTTTTGGTCTGTGTAAGTGTAAGATGCTTCAAAAAAGAGCTTTGGAAAGAACCCGCTTCTTGCCAGTTTCTTTTCAGCTTTAAAAATGTCTATTCTTTCCCTTTGGGCCTTCAGAATGTTTCTATCTCTTACGTAAAGAAGATAATAGTCCAAAGGCTTTAACTCTACGTTTGATTTTGGCTCTTCAAGGTCTGTAAGTTCTTCTTCTGGCAAACCAGAAATTCTGGAAAGATTGGCCAACGCCAATCTATAGTTTCCTTCTGCCTTTCTCAGCTCTCTTTCTACCTCTGCCAGCCTAACCCTTGCCTGCAAAACATCCGTTATGGCTACCAATCCCTTCTCGTAAAAAGCCTGAGCGGTATTTAACTGAAGTTCTACAACTTCCCTTTGCTTTCTTATAGTTTCCAAAACCGTCTTTGCAGACAGCGTGTCCAAGTAGGCATGTATCACTTCCAGCCTTAGACTTCCAAGTTTTTCCTCGTAGAGGAGTTGCTTTACTTTTAGTTCCAAAGCAGAGCTTTCCACTATACCTGCCCTTGTTCCTCCGTCAAAGAGCACATACCTTATCCCTCCCTGAAATAGGCTATAACTTTGTTTTGAGCTTTTTACCTCTAAACCAAAGGGTACGCTTAGACTTTGCTCTTGGGAGCTGTAGCTTAACCTGTAGTTTATGAAAAATTCCGGAAGATAGAGCTGTTTTTGGGCATTTAAAGAGGCATTTGTGGAAAGGATTTCCTGTCTTAGAGCTTCAAGTTCTTGATTTCTCTCTATGGCTTTCTCAAGCACGTAATCTAAGGACTTTCCAAAAGAGGCTGTAAGCATGACGAGAATGAAAAATAAAACCTGGTGATTCCTCATTTTATTCCACCTCAGTATAAATACACCATCTTTATCGTCTATAAAATATTTTAAATAGGAGGAAAGAATGGAATTTGATCATGATTTAGCATTTAGAAATAGAATAAAACTAATAAATGATAAAACTATCGATAGAACTAAGAAGTACATTATTTATTGGATGGCCCATAGCCATAG
>CAZZKD010000019.1:0-2131 GCA_964655095.1 uncultured Thermocrinis sp. | reverse complement strand
GAGAGTAGTGACTAAAAACACCTGTCAGAGTGCTTGGCACGTTCTGAAGGTAGCCTTCCGCTTCCCTGTTCTTGGATAGGTTCTACCAAGGTACCTTTCTCCTCTGAGGCCAATGCTTGTGGAAGGGGCGTGGGACAGGGTGAGGAGAAGGTTAGTTCCCTTAGAGGTTGGGGGGACGTCCCAATGAGGGATTTTTTCGAACAACCTCAAAATACCACTTAGCTTTAAAATTAAATAGCTGAGCAGAATGGACAAGCGAAAAGCATGGAATTTTTTATGAAGATCCCAAAAGAGCTTTGGAGAGATTATCACTGGCAGGTCCAAAACAGAATAAAAACTAAAGAGGAAATTGGAAGGTATATAAAGCTAACACCCCAAGAGCTGGAAGGGATAGAAAAAACTAATGGCATATACCCCCTTGCTATAACCCCCTACTATCTATCCTTGATAGACCCAGAGGACCCAGAAGATCCTATAAGGCTACAAGCTATACCAAGAGCATTGGAAGTAGATGAGCACATTCAGAGTTTTGGAGAGCCAGACGCTTTAAAGGAGCAGGGAGCCATTCCAGGTCTTACCCACAGATACCCGGACAGGGTCCTTTTGCAAGTTACAACCTTCTGTGCGGTCTACTGCAGACACTGCATGAGAAAGAGGATATTTGCTCAAGGTGAAAGGGCTGTAACCAACGAACAGCTAAAGTTAATGCTGGACTACATAAAGGCCCATCCTGAGGTGAGGGAAGTTTTGCTTTCGGGCGGGGACCCTCTTAGCCTGAGCATTAAAAAGCTAGAACTTATACTTTCTGAGATCAGAAAAATACCCCACGTGGAAATCATACGCATAGGAACGAGGTTGCCAGTCCTTGCACCCCAGAGATTCTTTGACCCTAAGGTTTTAGATGTGTTGGAAAAATACTCCCCTATATGGATAAGCACTCACTTTAACCATCCAAAGGAAATAACTCCAGAGGCTCAAGAAGCGGTGGAAAATCTTCTAAGAAGGGGCATACCGGTCCTTAATCAGACAGTCCTGCTAAAGGGAGTTAACGATAACCCAGAGATTATGCTTGAGCTTATGAGAAAGTTAATAAGGATAAAGGTCAAACCCCAGTATCTTTTTCACTGTGATCCCATTAAGGGTGTTATCCACTTTAGAACAACCTTGGAGAAGGGTTTGGAAATTATGAAATACCTGAGGGGAAGAATATCTGGCTATGCTATACCCACCTATGCAGTGGATCTACCAGGTGGGAAAGGTAAGGTGCCTTTACTACCCAGATACCTGATAGACAGCGATGGAACAAAGCACACCTTTTTAAGCTGGGATGGACAGAAGGTGGAATACGACATTTGCGAATTTTAGAAAAAGAGCTTTTGCACTGATCTTCTCTCTTAAGGAGATAATTACAGGAAACTTGGGGCATTACTCTTCTGCTATGACGTACAGGTTTTTGATGGTGTTTAGTTCTCTTATTGTGCTTTTGGGTTTTCTGTCTTCCTTTTTACCCTTTCTGAGCCCTGATAGAGTTTTTGAACTCATCAACCAGATTTTGCCAAAGTATGCAAGTTCAGTCTTTGAAAAGCTTCAGAGCGTTTATAAGCATAGAAACTTGGGAACCATATTATCGGTGTTAATTTCTTACTTTTTTGTAGTTAGCTATGCTAAGATGTTTGCCAAGCTTTTGTCTGACATAGTAGAGACGCAGATCAAACTCAGAGAAGTGTTTCTGTGGGTGTTTATACCCATCTATCTGCTGTTTTTTTCCATTAGCATACTTGTTGGTTCAGCCTTTTTATCCTTTATACAAGCCTTTCTGCCTGAGTGGTTAAGTGTTTTGCTGTTTATCGTGAAAATAGTTATCTTTATGCCGATTGTGTATTTTCTATACTGGTTCTTTTTAAAAGATCTAATAAAACCACTTTACATATTGGAAGCTTCTGTCTATTTTCTTTTAGCTCTAAACATCATAAACTTCTTGTTTTCTAAGTTTGTTGTAAAGCTTGTTAGTTTAAACCCACTCTACGGTTTGCTGGGTTCTCTTTTGCTTTTTTTGATATGGTTGGAGTTGGTGTTTTCTTTTCTTTTGGGTGCTGTTTTGTATGCCAAGCGATTAAATTAAAATAACTAA
>CAZZKD010000018.1:0-2731 GCA_964655095.1 uncultured Thermocrinis sp. | reverse complement strand
CTTCAAAAACACCGCACCCAAAGGTGGTAAGGTTAAGCTTAAAGAGTATGGTCTTCCGTGAAAAGGCACAGCTTCAGCTTTTGCCCTTCCCATGTTTCCTATGTTTGCACCACCGTAAAGCTCAGAATCTGAGTTGAAGATCTCTATCCATGCTCCTTTCTTTGGCACTCCAACCCGATAGTTATACCTTGGCACTGGGGTAAAGTTGCAAACTACCAAAATAGTCTCGCCATCCTTTGATTTTCTCAAAAAGCTTATTATACTTTGCTCGTAGTCTGAAAAATCTACCCATTCAAAGCCCTGAGGGTCACAGTCCAGCTCATGCAAAGCCTTTTCTCTGCGGTATATGTGATTTAGATCCTTTACAAGCCTTTGGATTCCTTGATGGGGTGCATACTCCAAAAGATGCCAGTCCAAGCTGTTGTTGTGGTCCCACTCCTTCCACTGTCCAAACTCTCCGCCCATAAACAGAAGCTTCTTCCCAGGGAAAGCATACATATAAGAGAGCAAAAGTCTTAAGTTGGCAAACTTTTGCCAATCGTCTTTTGGCATTTTGTTAAGCAAAGAGCCTTTACCATGCACCACTTCGTCATGAGAAAGTGGAAGGATAAAGTTTTCGTAAAAGGCATACCATACGCTAAAGGTTAGCTTATCATGATGGTATTTTCTATAGATCGGATCCTTTGAAAAGTAAAAGAGAATATCGTTCATCCATCCCATGTTCCACTTGTAGCCAAAGCCAAGTCCCCCTACGTAAGTAGGTCTGCTTACCATAGGCCAGGCAGTAGATTCCTCCGCTATGGTGTGAATGTCTGGAAAGTCCCCGTAAAGGGTTTCGTTGAGTTTTCTCAAAAACTCTATGGCTTCCAAGTTTTCTTTACCGCCGTAGATGTTTGGGACCCACTCAGATCGGGAATAGTCCAAGTAAAGCATAGACGCAACCGCATCTACTCTTAGCCCATCTGCATGATAAACATCTATCCAAAAGTGAGCAGAGCTCAAAAGGAAAGACCTGACTTCTGGCTTGCCATAATCAAAGACAAAGCTGTTCCAGTCTGGGTGCCACCTTTTTCTCCAGTCTTCGTATTCATAAAGATGGGTGCCGTCAAAGTATGCAAGTCCGTGTTCGTCTGTGGGAAAGTGGGAAGGGACCCAATCTAAGATCACCCCTATGCCCCTTTGGTGCAGGCTATCTATAAGATACATAAAGTCCTGGGGTGTGCCATACCTTGAGGTGGGAGCAAAGTAGTTGGTAATCTGATATCCCCAAGAACCATAAAAGGGATGTTCCATCACAGGCAAAAACTCCACATGAGTAAATCCCATTTCTTCCACATACTTTCCAAGCCAATCGGCCATTTCTCGGTATTGAAGGAACCTGTTTTGATCCTCTGGCACCCTCCTCCAAGAGCCTAAATGCACCTCGTAGATGCTCACAGGAGCATGATAATCAATGCGTTTTCCCCTTTCCCTCATCCAAGCTTCATCTTGCCAATAGTAGCTCAGGTCCCAAACTATGGACGCATTACCTGGTGGCTGTTCGCAAAAGAAGGCAAAAGGGTCTGACTTTTCTCTTCCCACACCATCTGCACCAACCACAAAGTATTTATACTTGCAACCCTTCCAAACACCGGGAACAAAGGTTTCCCATATGCCAGAAGGGTCCTTTCTTTTTGTCAACGGATGGGAAAACTTGTTCCAGTCGTTAAAGTCTCCGAAAACAAATACTTCCTTAGCGTTTGGAGCCCAAACAGCAAAATGGCATCCCCCTTCCACAAGGTGGGCGCCAAGCTTTTTGTAAAGCCTTGTATGCGTGCCTTCTTTAAACAGATAAACATCATAATCCGTTATAGGCGAGTAAAACTCCATTAAGCCAAAAGGACTGCTCCCTTAGAAGCGCTTTGGACAAACTTTACGTATCTTCTTAACCACCTGCTTTTTATTTCTTTCTCCTTTGGTTTAAAGCTTTCCATCCTTCTTTTAAACTCTTCCTCCGATATCAAAAGCTCAATCCTTCTGTTTGGTATGTCTATAAGTATCTCGTCTCCGTCTTGGACTATGCCTATGGGACCTCCTGCGGCAGCCTCTGGTGAGATATGTCCCACACATGCTCCCCTCGTTCCACCGGAAAACCTTCCGTCTGTGATCAGAGCGACTTTGTCTCCCAAGCCCATACCCATGATGGCGGATGTGGGAGAGAGCATCTCCCTCATACCCGGACCACCCTTTGGACCTTCATACCTTATAACTACCACATGTCCCGGTTGAACTTTACCAGACATAATACCTTCTACCGCTTCTTCTTCTGAGTCAAAGCATATGGCTTTACCCTTAAAAACGAGCATCTTTTCATCTACGCCCGCAGTTTTTACCACGCTACCCTCTGGAGCAAGGTTGCCAAACAAAACCGCCAAGCCTCCATCCTTTGAGTAGGGATTCTCTATCCTTCTTACCACTTCGCCGTCCGCATCTGGAGCAGACTCCCCTATTTCCCTTAAGGTCTTTCCACTTACTGTAAGCTTGTCCGGATAGGGCAAGTATCCACCCCTTATCATCTCTTTAAAGACCGTTGGTATGCCTCCCACACTGTCCAAGTCCTGAATGTGATAATGAGATGAGGGTGAGATCTTACAAAGGGTTGGCGTTCTCTTTGAGATCTCGTTTATCCTGTTTAGGTCGTAATCTATCCCTGCTTCGTTGGCTATTGCCAAAAGGTGCAAAACTGTGTTGG
>CAZZKD010000017.1:0-5404 GCA_964655095.1 uncultured Thermocrinis sp. | reverse complement strand
GTTTTGGATGTGCTAAAGGACAAAAACTTAGAGGGCTTTTCAGTTATAGGAAGGGCTGTTTCTTCAGAAAAAAAGCCTGAGGTTCTTTTAAAAACTCCCTACGGAACTTACAGATATTTAGAACCTCCTGCGGGAGAGCTTTTACCAAGGATATGTTAAATGCATGAGTTCTCTATAGTTCAAAGCCTTTTGGAGCTTGTGGAAAAGATCTGCGAGGAGCACAAGGCTAAGTCTGTCAGTAAAGTTGTCGTTAGCGTGGGCGTTTTGTCAGGCGTAGAGCCCCATCTTCTCAAGGTTGCCTTTGACACCTTCAAAGAAAATACAATAGCCCACTCTGCAGAGCTTTTGTTGGAAATAGAAGGACTTACCCTGAGGTGCAACGAATGTGGAGCAGTTTCTGAAAAGAAAGAGTTAAACGTTCTGTGTCCCAAATGTGGATCCTTTAATACGACCATAGAAGGTGGTCAGGATCTTCTGCTAAGGAGTGTGGAGATGGAATATGAGGATGAAGATTGAAATCATAGGTGCGGTGCAGGGTGTAGGATTTAGACCCTTTGTCTATAGGCTGGCTAAGGAAATAGGACTGAAAGGATTTATCATAAACACACCAGAAGGTGTTAGGATAGAAGTGGAAGGAGAAAATCTTGAAGAGTTCTTAAAATTGCTACAAACCCAAAAGCCACCCCTTGCCCACATATACTCCCTTTCAGTAGAATACGCCCAACAGATAGGTTATACAGACTTTGAGATAAGAGAAAGTAATGCGTTTGGAAAGAAAGAGGCCTTTATACTCCCAGACATAGGAACCTGTAAGCAGTGTTTGATGGAAGTGTTTAACCCTGAAGATAGAAGATATCTTTATCCCTTTATTAACTGCACTCACTGCGGTCCGAGGTTCACAATCATAAAAAGACTTCCTTACGACAGGGAAAACACTACTATGAAGAGCTTTAATATGTGTGAGCTTTGTAAAAAGGAATACGAAAACCCTGAGGACAGAAGATTTCACGCCCAACCTAATGCCTGTCCTAAGTGTGGTCCATGGATTTCACTTTATGACAACAAGGGATCTTTGCTTGCGGAAAGGGAGGAAGCCATACTTTTAGTGTTAAAAGCTCTGAGGGAAGGGAAGATAGTGGCGGTAAAAGGTATAGGTGGTTTTCACCTTATGTGTAATGCGACAGAAGAGGAAGCGGTAAAAACCCTAAGGGAGAGAAAGAGAAGAAAAGAAAAGCCCTTTGCGGTGATGTTCAAAGACTTAGATCAGCTAAGAACCTTTGCCAAACCTACACCACTTGAAGAAGCCATTCTTTCTTCTCCGGAAAGGCCCATAGTTTTGGTGGAGAAAGGAAGTGGAACACTTTCAGAAGCGGTGGCACCAGGCTTAAAGAAGATAGGAGCCTTTTTACCATACTCGCCACTGCACTACATAATCACAAAAAATCTTGATTTTCCCCTTGTTGCTACATCGGGTAATTACTCGGAAGAGCCCATAGTAAAGGATAACGCTGAAGCCCTTGAGAAGCTGTCCCAACTGGCTGATCTCTTGCTCCTTCACAACAGGGATATAAAAAGGCGGTGCGATGATTCTGTGGTTAAGGTAGTAGGAGGGGTGCCTTTGCCCATAAGAAGATCCAGAGGATATGCACCGTTACCTATAAAGCTTCCCCACAAACTATCAAAAAAGGTGTTGGCGGTTGGTGGAATGCTAAAGAACACCTTTGCCATAGCCTGGGAAGACAGGGTTTTTGTCAGTCAGCATGTTGGGGATGTGGAAAACTATCAAACTCTTAAGAGCTTTGAAGAGATGGTTTTAGACTTTATGGAGCTTTACGAGTTTGAGCCAGAGGTTGTGGTTTGCGATGCGCACCCAAGATACGAAACTACACGATGGGCTAAGGAGTTTTCCAAAGAGAGGTCCATACCACTTTTGAAGGTGCAACACCATTATGCTCATATACTCTCCTGCATGGCAGAGAGAGGGCTAAAAGAGAAGGTGCTGGGAATAGCTTGGGATGGCACAGGCTACGGGACCGATGGCACCCTTTGGGGCGGAGAATTTTTGATCTGCGACTACAAAAACTTTGAAAGGGTCTATCATTTCAGACCTTTTAGGTTGATAGGCGGAGAAAAGGCAGTTAAAGAACCACGAAGAGTAGCACTTTCCATCCTTCTTGAGGTGTTTGGCGAACAAGCCCTTAACCTTGAACTACCATTTGAAGAAAAAGAGCTTAACATACTGTTTATTTCTTGGAAGAAGGGAATAAATGCCCCCTTTTCAAGCTCGGTGGGAAGACTGTTTGATGGTGTGTGTTCCCTCTTAGGCATACGACACTACAACAGCTACGAAGGTCAGTCTGCAATGGCTTTGGAAGACCTTTATGACCCTTC
Source organism: uncultured Thermocrinis sp. (assembly GCA_964655095.1). GTDB lineage: Bacteria > Aquificota > Aquificia > Aquificales > Aquificaceae > Thermocrinis. Next base: position 3,013 of record CAZZKD010000017.1, on the reverse strand, counting down.
TGTAAAAGACCACTACTCCTTTGAGATAAAGGGAAATACGATAGACTGGCGTCCTCTGATTTTGGATCTTTTAAAAGACAAAAGTAAAGAAAAAGCCCCCTCAAGGTTTATAAACACCTTGGCAAAAATAGCTTTGGAAGTTGCAAAAAGAGTAGAAATAGAAAGAGTGTGTCTTTCTGGAGGAGTAATGCAGAACGATCCACTTGTAAGCAAAATATTGGAGTATCTTACAGGAGAAGGTTTTAAAGCTTACACTCACCAGAAAGTCCCAGCCAACGACGGAGGTCTTAGTTTGGGACAGGTAGCCTATTCATTATTTTTGGATTAACCTTTTTAAGGCGATAAACCTTGAATCTTCCTGATACTCTTCTAATGTAGGAATCGTGCAGTCTGGGCTACAGAGAGGCTTTGTGGGTATGCTGAGGATAATTTGCTCCCTTACAAGCTGGGTTAGGTCAAAATGTTCTTCGTCTTCCAAAAAACACACGTTCAGATCTTGAGCTTTTAGGTTTATAGTCAGCTTCTCTGGAAAGTTTTCCAGTCTTACAGTTTCTTCGCTTTCAATCTCCCTTACAAATGGCGTTAGACATCTACTGCATCCAAGCTTAATTTCTCCCTTGATTTTCAAATTAACCAAATAGCCACCTGCTGCTTTTTCTATCTCCACTTCTACATCTACCGGCTTTTCCAGATCTCCAAGGTCTGCCGGCAAATTTAAGTCCTTTGGACCGATCGTGTAAAAGCCGGAGAACCGTTTTGAAGTTTTGAAAATTTCCTTTAGGTTTAATACGGGCATAAGATTTAAAATAAGTTAGTTGAGGTCTTTTTCAAGGAGGAGAGAAATGAAAGTTGTATGCATAGGAGGAGGAACGGGTTTGTCCAATCTTTTGAGGGGGCTCAAAAAAGAGGTGGAAAACCGCATAGAGGACCTCTCCGCTATAGTGACTGTAGCAGACAGTGGTGGAAGTACGGGAAGGCTAAGAAAGGCTTATCACATTCCTGCACCCGGAGACATCAGAAACTGTTTGGTAGCACTATCGGAAAGTGAAGAGATCCTTCAGAAGCTGTTCCAATACAGGTTTAAAGGCGGAGAGTTAGAGGGACACTCCTTTGGAAACCTCTTTTTGGTAGCACTAACCGACATTACAGGCAGTTTTATTTCAGCCATAAATTTGGCTTCTCAGATACTCAGAACTAAGGGGGAGATAATTCCGGCTACTACGGAAGACATTAATCTGTTGGCAGAGTTTTCAAACGGAGAAGTGGTTGAAGGGGAGGAGAGTATAACCGAGTATGGTAAGGCGAGCAAGGCTAAGATAGTTAAAGTTTGGATTGAACCACCTGATGCTAGGGCGCCCATTGACGCCATAGCAAAGGTTCAAGATGCAGATTTAATTATCTTTGGTCCAGGCAGTCTATACACCAGCATAGTCCCCAACTTGCTAATTAGCGATCTGAGGGAGGCAATAGAAAGCTCAAACGCTATAAGGATCTTTATAGTAAATGCTATGACCCAGCCGGGCGAAACGGATGGCTACAGCGCCTATGACCACATAAGAGCCTTTTTGGAAACTACCGGTCTTTCAAGGGTGGATATAGCTATTCTCAACACAAAGATGCCTTCCGATGGGGTTTTAAGAAGATACATAGAACAAGGACAAGAGCCGGTTATACCAGACATAGCAAAAATAGCCAAAGCGGGCATAACTGTATATGCGGAAGATCTGATAGGAGAAAACCAAGATTTTGTAAGACACGATCCAGACAAGCTAACGGATACGATCCTAAGAGCCTATTCTCATGCACTTTCTTGAGTTTAACACCTCTTTAATTCCAGAGGAACAAGCGGAGGTTTTGGTAATAGGCAGTGGCATAGGTGGTCTTGTTTGCGCCTTAACTCTGTGGGAATTAGGACTAAAACCTGTCATCATCACCAGAGGTGTAGGTAATACCTTTTACTCTCAAGGTGGTATAGCCTGTGCAGTAAGTCCTCAAGATAGTCCTTCCCTTCACTTTTTGGACACTCAAAGAGCAGGGAGGGGTCTTTGTAATTCCAGAAGCCTTTGGGTTATGGTGGAAGAAGGTCCTCAGAGGATAATAGACCTCCAAAGGTGGGGTGTGATCTTTGATGAGGACAAAGCCTTAGAGGGAGGTCATTCTGTGCCAAGGGTGCTAAAGGTAAAGGACCATACGGGAAAAGCCATATACACCGCCCTTTGGGAGAGGATAAAAGAAAAAGGTATAAAGGTTGTAGAGGGAGAGCTACAGGAAATATTGGGAGAACAAGCTGTAGAGGGAGCCATTGTTTTGGAAGGAGAAAGGCTAAAGTTTTTTAGGACAAACTTTTTGGTGTTGGCTACAGGTGGTGCAAGCTCTATGTTTCTACACTCTTCCGGACACGTTAAAGGCGATGGAATAGGCATAGCTTTCAGAAAAGGCGTGCCCATAAAAAATCCTGAGTTTGTCCAGTTTCATCCAACAGTCTTGGAAAATTCTTCCTTTCTCATCTCAGAGGCAGTAAGAGGCGAGGGGGCTATTTTGATAGATGACAAAGGCAATAGGTTTGTAGATGAACTTCTGCCAAGGGATCAAGTGGCAAGGGCGATATATTCTAAACTAAAAGAGGGAAGGAAGGTATTCCTTGACCTTAGACCCATAGCAGAAAAAGGGGTGGATATCAAAGAAAGGTTCCCTACCATATACTCTAAGCTTGTGGAAAGCGGTTATGACCCATACAAACAACCCATACCTATCGTTCCCGCAGCACACTATTACATAGGTGGTTTAGAGGTTTCCACTTATGGGCAGACAAGCATTTTTGGCCTTTATGCGGTGGGAGAGTGCAGTTGCACAGGAGTCCACGGCGCCAACAGGCTCGCTTCTAACTCTTTACTTGAGGGCTTAGTCTTTGGCTACAGAACTGCTTATCAGATCTATCATGACAAAAAGTATGCAAAAAAGAGCAGAGCCCAATTTAAACACATCGCTTCAGGACACGAAAAGCCCAAATACA
>CAZZKD010000016.1:0-4322 GCA_964655095.1 uncultured Thermocrinis sp. | reverse complement strand
TTACTACCTTAGGGGCTATTAGCAGTTCTTTGATTTTTCTACTCAAACTGCATTATGTTTATCTGAGCTAAGAAAGAAAACTACACCAGAGTTAAAAAATTAAAGAACAAATTCTTATCTATGAGATAACTCTCCCAGTAAGCGTTAATATAGCATTTCGCCTGACAAAACCCAAAACCCATAGGGCAGAGGGTATTCCAGGCAGATTTCCGTCCCGCCTGGTGCAAGTGGAATGGAAAGCTCTTTTAAGTTTTATTTCTTTCTCAAAACTTCTTGCTTGGTTAAGGAACAATGAGAAGGACGGATACAATCCTAAGAATTAAATGCTTTGAAAGGTAATTGTATCCGGTTTTGTATTATAATCAAAAAATTCACTTAAGGAGGTTTAAGCCATGCTAACTTCAGAACAGTTAGCTATACTCAAGGAAAAACTTGAACAGGAAAAAGAAAAACTTCTGGAGAGGTTCCGAAAGATAGAGGATACCCAAAGCAGGATAGGTGAGCAGATAAGGGAACCAGGGGACCAAGAAGATCTTAGCCAGATGACCTACACTCAAGAAATACTGGATAACCTATCTGCTAGGGAGATGTTCGTGATAAAAGAGATTGACTATGCACTGCAGAAGATACAGGCTGGCACTTACGGAGTATGTGAATACTGTGGGGAATACATAGAATACGAGAGGCTCTTAGCCATCCCTTGGACCAGGTATCATTCCCACTGTGCGGAAAAAGCAGAAGAGGAAGGAATAGTCCCAACCTATACACCCATGATGTTTGAAGGCACACTGCCTGAGGAGATGGAAATCCAAAGAGAAGACATAACAGAGGCATGACCTTTGACTTTTACCTTCCTTTAGAAATAATCTTTGGGAAGGGGAAAATCAAAAACCTTGGGGAAATAGCAAAAAGATACGGATACAGAGCAATAATAATCACAGGGAAAAACAGCACCAAAAAGAACGGAGCACTAGAGAAAGCGATAAACTCCCTAAAAGAATGGAGAGCGGACGAAATAATCATCTACGACAAGGTAGAACCCAATCCAACGGATAAAATGGTAAATGAGGCAAGCCAGATAGTAGTTGAAGAAAAGATAGACTACATAGTGGGCCTAGGAGGGGGTAGTGCTTTGGATACCGCTAAGGCAGTTTCCATAGTTTCTTCCAACGAGGGCTTTGCTTGGGATTATGTTAATTACCCAGAAGGCCCAAGGCTCATTCCCTATCTTAACAGACCAGTAATATGCATACCCACAACCGCTGGAACAGGAAGCGAAGTAAATCGCTATTCGGTAATATCAAACCCTATTAGAAAGGAAAAGCTGGTTATATCCCACTCTCTGAACTATCCAAAAGTAGCCATAATAGACCCAGAACTTTGTCTTTCAATGAGTCCTAAGTTGACTGCCATCACCGGAGTGGATGCTTTTATACATGCTCTTGAGTCGCTAACTAACAAGGTTGAAAACCTATTCGCAGATGATTTAGCCATAAGAGCGCTGAATATTATAAAAGAGTGGTTGCCCGTGGCGGTAGCTGAGCCGGACAATCTTAAGGCAAGGGAATGGATGAGTTATGCCGCCATGCTTGCTGGTATTGCCATAGACAGGAAAAGGGTAGCCCTCATTCACGGTATGGAACATCCCGTTTCCGCCCACTATCCACACGTAGCCCATGCGGAAGGACTCGCTGCCTTAGCACCCGCCATAACTGAATTTAACTACAAAGGCAATCCCAAAAAGTATGCCCTGTTTGCGGAGATCATGGGATACGAACCAAAGCCTGAAAAAGCTGTCTCTGTGGTGATAGACCTTTTGGAAAAGGTAGGACTGCACATAAGTCTGAAGGATTTAGGAGTAGAGAAAGAAAAGCTTGAAAGATTAGCAGAGGATACCTACATGCTTTCAAGAGGACTTTTCCCAATAAACCCAGTGGAGCCTTCTATGGAAGATATTCTCAGACTCTACGAAAAGGCTTACGAAGGTTTTTAATTCTATACTAACACAAAGTTTAACCTTGCCCTCTCTTCATCTACAGAAACTAACTTTACTCTAACCTTGTCTCCCAAACGATAAACTTTTCCAGTCCTATATCCCACTAGTCTATGCGCTTTATCGTCGTATATGTATTGATCTTCTTTTAAAGAGGTTATGCTGACCAATCCTTCCACAAGGTAATCTTTTAGCTCCACAAAAAAGCCAAAGGACAACACACCCGTTACGATACCCTCAAACTCTTCTCCTACTTTGGCTTTCATAAGCCTAACCTTTAGCCTGTCTATAGCTTCTCTTTCTACTTCTTCAGCCAGGTCCTCTTGGATGGACAGATGCTCACCTACAAGCTCTAAATACTCTACGGTCTTTTGATAGTCTATCTTTTCTCCACGCAAGGCTTTCTTTAAGAGTCTATGAACTACCAAGTCTGCATACCTTCTTATAGGTGAAGTAAAGTGCGCGTATGCGTCGCTTGCAAGACCAAAGTGTCCCAAGTTATGCGGGGAATACTTTGCCTTCATCATACTGCGAAGTGTTAAAAACCTCACTAAGTTCTCTTCTTCCTTTCCTTCAAAGTCCTCTATAACTTTTTGGAAGAACTTTGGCTCAAGTGAAGGCTTTTTCACCTTGTATCCAAGGCCTTCAAGAATTTCAAGTAAATTTTCCAACTTTTTCATATCCGGTTTTTCGTGGATTCTGTAAAGGCATGGATAGCCAACAGTTTCAAGATGCTTTGCCACCGTCTCGTTGGCAGATATCATAAAGTGCTCTATTATTCTGTGGGCTATATGGCGCTCGTAAGGGACTACTGCAGTAGGTTCTCCGTATTCATCCACTATTACCTCCGCTTCTGGCAGGTCAAAGTCTATGCTACCCCTTTCCCATCTTCTGTAGGAAAGTATCCTGTATAGGTCTTCCATTATCCTCAGAGGTTTTACAAGCTCTGGATATCTCTTTTCAAGAGCCGGGTCTCCAACTATTAGTCTGAGAGCTTCATCGTAAGTCAGCCTTGCTTTGCTTCTTATAACGCTTTCGTATATGTCATACCAAAGCAGATCACCCTTAGGACTGAATACCATCTCACAGGTAAAAGCCAGTTTATCTTCGTCAGGTCTTAGACTGCACAAGTCTGCAGATAACCTCTCGGGAAGCATGTGAAGTGCCCTATCGGGCAGGTAAAAGGTAAAACCCCTTTCAAAGGCTTCTTTGTCTATGGCTGAGCCCTCTTTAAAAAAGTAAGAAACATCCGCTATATGTACCCAAAGGCGGTAGTTGCCTTCTGGAGTTTTCTCTACCGCCACCGCATCGTCAAAATCCCTTGCCTTTGGTGGATCTATGGTAAAGCATAGATTGTCTCTTAGATCTTTTCTCCTTCTAAGCTCTTTTTCCCAATCAATATATAGCTCTTCTGCTTCCTTCAGAGTTTGCGGTTTGTGCTCTGTAGGCAGTCCATACTTGTATATAAGTATATCAACTGTAAGGTTTTTCTCCTTTGGGTCTCCCAGAACCTGTTTTATCTTGCCAGCAATAGGAACATTCTTTGAAGGATAACGAGTTATCTCTACAAGCACTACATAATCTTCCTTTAGATCCTTACACTTTTCTGTTGGTAACATCACTATGTGAAAACTGTTTTCATCTAAGGGCACTCCATAGCACTCCTTTTTTGCTTTTTTCAAAGAACAAACTATTTCCTTTTTAGCTCTTTTTAGAACTCTTACAACTCTTATTTCCTTTTTACCTTTAAACTCTACCACCTTAGCCTTTACTTTGTCCCCATGTAAAAGCTTTTCCATTTCAAAAGGTGGAATGTATATATCCTTTTTCCCTTCTCCCACAGACAGAAAACCAAAACCGCTTGGATTTGCAATAACTGTGCCAACAACCACTTCCTCCTCGGCTAATTTATACTTTCCATTGCTAACGGTTATAGCACCCTCCTTTTTGAGTTTTTTGAGTGTCTTTTTAAGGATCTTTCTTCCTTTCTTGTCCAAAGAAAGCATATTGGCAAGTTCAGCAAAGTTTAAAGGCTTTTTTCTTAGGGCTTTTAGTATGTACTCCTCTTTGAGAATATCTCCTTCCATAGAGATAGATAACATTTTAAAGCTACTTTTTATTTTAGGAATAAAATTAAAACCAATGGATTGGACACAGACATTAGCAATAATAGCAAGCGTGGCTGTGATTTTAACAGGTTATGTTTTCCTTTTAAATAAACGCATTGATGATACGAACAAACGGATAGATTCCATAGAGAGGAGAATTGAACAAGTTGAGGATGAAATTAGAGATATAAGAAGAGAGCTAAGCGAAATTAACAGAAGGT
>CAZZKD010000015.1:0-15808 GCA_964655095.1 uncultured Thermocrinis sp. | reverse complement strand
TTTTGCTTTACCGCCTGGCAAAACACCAGCACCCAGCGTGCATGTAATGGCAGAGGTTAGAGTAGATTTGCCATGGTCTACGTGTCCTATGGTTCCCACGTTAACGTGTTCCTTCTCTCTTACAAACTTCTCCTTTGCCATTCTACCTTACCTCCTTATTTATGATTTAAGAGCTCCTGTTCTTTCTCCGATTATCTGCTCCGCCACGTGCTGCGGAACTTCTTCATAATGGGAAAATTTCATTATAAATGTTCCTCTTCCTTGTGTCAAGCTTCTTAAAGTGGTGGCGTATCCGAACATCTCTGCAAGGGGCACATAAGCTTTTACTACAGTTATAACACCTTTGTTTTCCATACCCATTATCTTACCCCTTCTGGAGTTTAGGTCCCCTATCACATCACCCACATAATCTTCGGGAGTTTCTACCTCCACCTCCATCACAGGTTCCAATAGAACTGGATCCGCCTTTTTCATTGCCTCCTTAAAAGCTATAGACCCAGCTATCTGAAAAGCTATGTCTGAGGAGTCTACCTCGTGATAAGACCCATCAAAGAGTCTAACCTTAACATCTACCACAGGATACCCTGCAACTACGCCACTCTGCATAGCTTCTTTAACACCTTTCTCCACAGAAGGTATAAACTCCTTTGGTATAATGCCACCCACTATAGCGTTTTCAAAAACAAAGCCTTGACCTCTATCTAAGGGTTCTATATCTATGATCGCATGACCGTATTGGCCCCTTCCACCGCTCTGCCTTATAAACTTTCCTTCTGCGGTAGCCTTTTTTCTGATGGTTTCTTTATAGGCTACCTGTGGCTTACCCACATTGACCTCTACACCATATTCCCTCTTCATTCTATCAACCATGATCTCCAAGTGCAATTCACCCATGCCGTGTATTAGCACCTGCCCAGTTTCTTGATCCACCGTTGCCTTAAAGGTGGGGTCCTCCTTCATAAACCTGTTGAGGACTTGAGACAGTTTTTCCTGGTCCTTCTTTGTCTTGGGCTCTATTGCCATAGAGATAACAGGTTCTGGAAACTCAAGTTTTTCCAAGACTATAGGGTACTTTTCATCAGAGAGTGTATCCCCAGTAGATGCATCCAATCCCACCGCAGCAACTATTTCACCCGCATTTGCTTCTTGCACATCTTCCCTTGAGTTGGCATGCATAAGAAGAAGCCTTCCAATCCTCTCTTTCCTATCCTTTGTGGCGTTATACACATAGGAACCGGCGGTAACCTTGCCGGAAAACACCCTAAAGTAGGTTAGCTGTCCTGCATAAGGGTCACTCATAACTTTGAATACATAAGCACAGAAAGGCTCCTCGTCCAGAGGTTTTCTCTCCTCCTCTTGGTCATTCTTTGGGTTAATTCCTTTAACTGGGGGAACGTCCAAAGGAGAAGGAAGGTAATCTATCACCGCATCAAGTAGTGGTTGCACTCCTTTGTTTTTAAAGGCAGAACCGCATAAAACTGGCACAAGTTTTTTCTCTATGGTGGCTTTTCTCAATACCTTTTTAAGTTTTTCTACTCCAATCTCTTCACCTTCCAAATACTTCATCATCAACTCATCATCCTGCTCTACTATAGCTTCCACCATTTTGGCTCTCCATTCCTGAGCCTTGCTTGTGTATTCTTCAGGTATATCTACTATCTCGTAGCGAGCACCGAGCGTTTCTTCTAGCCATATGATAGCCTTCATTTCCATAAGGTCTATCACACCTTTAAACTGATCTTCTGCGCCCACTGGTATTTGAATGGCGACGGGTTTGATGCTTAGCTTGCTTTCTATCTCCCTGAAAACCCTATAAAAGTCTGCTCCCAGCCTATCCAACTTATTTATGAAAGCAACCCTTGGCACGCCAAATCTATCAGCCCACCTCCAGTTTGCCTCAGATTGGGGTTGCACACCCTCCACCGCAGAGAATACAAAAATAATGCCGTCCAGCACTTTCATAGAGCGCACAACTTCTACAGAAAAGTCCACGTGTCCGGGCGTGTCTATGATGTTTATTTGATGGTCTTTCCAGTAGCACGCAGTGGTAGCAGCAGTTATGGTTATACCCCTTTCCTTCTCCTGGGGCATCCAGTCCATTGTGGCGGCACCTTCATGCACCTCACCTATCTTGTATGTTTTACCGGTGTAATACAGAATCCTTTCGGTTGTGGTGGTTTTGCCCGCATCTATATGTGCAACTATTCCTATGTTCCTTAATCTCTCTATAGGAACTAACCTTGGCATCTTCTACCTCCTTACCACCTAAAATGGGCAAAAACTTTATTAGCTTCTGCCATTTTGTGTGTTTCTTCTTTTTTCTTTAGGGCTCCACCCTTACCCTCCAAAACATCCAGCATTTCCGCCTTTAACCTTTCTATCATTGTATAGCTTCCTCTATGTCTAGCTCTCCCTCTTGCCGCTTCCACCAACCACTTTAAAGCCAAACTCACCTGCCTTCTTGGAGGAACCTCTACAGGAACCTGATAGGTAGCCCCTCCTACCCTTCTTGGCCTTACTTCGTACTCGGGCTTTAAGGTATCCACTACTTTGTGTAAAAGCTCCAGCGGATGCATTTTTGCTACCTTGGATGCTTCTTCCATAGCTGTGTATACTATCCACTCCGCCACGCTCTTCTTTCCACTTTCCATTACCTTGTTTATAAGTTTATGTACTATTACGTCCCCGTATTTTGGATCTGGCAGTATCTCCCTTGGTTTAACACCGCCTTTTCTTGGCATTATTTTTTACCTCCTGCTTGAGCTTGTTGTTTTGGCCTCTTTGCTCCATACTTAGACCTTGATTGTTTTCTGTTGGCAACACCTGCAGTATCCAGAGTTCCTCTTACAACCTTGTATCTCACACCGGGCAGGTCCTTTACCCTACCACCTCTAACGAGCACTATGGAGTGCTCTTGTAAGTTATGCCCTTCTCCCGGAATGTAGGCGGTGACCTCTATGCCGTTGGATAGCCTAACCCTGGTAACCTTCCTTAGAGCAGAGTTTGGCTTTTTTGGAGTAACTGTATATACCCTAACGCAAATGCCCCTCTTTTGGGGGTTACCCTGCAGGGCAGGAGATTTACTCTTTTTCTTTTTCCTCTCTCTTCCATACTTTACCAGCTGATTAAAAGTCGGCATTTCTACCTCCTAAAATAGTTAATTATACCACACCTTTTTTAACTTTTACCTCTTCCAACTCCAGCAAGCCATACTCTCCCACACCAGTTCCAGCGGGGACAATGTTGCCTATGATAACGTTCTCCTTTATTCCTCTTAGTTCATCTACCCTTCCTTCGCAAGCAGCATCTGTTAACACTTTGGTAGTTTCTTGGAAAGAAGCAGCAGATATCCAACTGCTAGAGGTTATGGCTGCCTTGGATATACCAACAAGAACAGGTTCAACTTTGGGGATTTTACCACCTTCTTCTCTTATTCTTTTTATCTCCTCCTTTAGTTCCTCCACATCGACCTCCTCATTGACCAAGAATCTGCTATCTCCTGCATCTACAATCCTTCTTTTTCTGAGCATTTGCCTGATTACTATTTCAAAATGCTTATCGTTTATTTCTACTCCTTGGAGCCTGTAGACCATTTGAACTTCTTTTAGAAGAAACTTATGTAGTTCATCTACTCCTTTGATCCTAAGTATCTCATGTGGGTCTGGTATACCATCAGTTAGTGGATCTCCAGCGGATATAGAGTCTCCATCCCTAACTTGAAGATGCTTACCTTTTGGCACAAAGTATTCCCTTTGCAGGCCTGTTTCCTTGTTATATACCACAACTTTAAACCCTTTTCCTTTTATTCTAACTTGCCCATCTATTTCTGCCACTGTGCTATCTGTGATCTTTGTGCCTCTTTGTATAACCTGTCCATGTGTAACCAAGATGTATTCACCTTTCTTGATATCGTACTTCCTTGTTTCGCCAGTTCTCGGATTAAAAAGTATGACCTCATCCGCATCTTCGTATATTTTCACAGTTCCATCTATTTCAGATAGAATAGCTGGATTCTTAGGACGCCTTGCCTCAAAAAGCTCCTCTACCCGAGGCAGACCACCTACTATGTCCCTAACCTTTGCCATCTCTTTTGGAATTCTGGCTAACACATCTCCCGGCTCCACATAGAAATCTTTTACCACGTAGTATTTGTGCTGAATTTCCGTTCCCTCTGATTCGGTGCAAGTTGGGCACAGATACCATTCCATACTTATATTCTCTGGGGGAATACTAAGGATGGAGTTTACCGGAAGGTCATAAACCACTTCTCTTCCGTCCTCAGTAACCACAACTATCCTTGGGGTATGGAGCATAGCGTCTTTTGGTCTGGTAAAGGATACTATGGTAGATGTTTTCCCCGTTAAGGGGTCTCTCTCTTCCTTCACAGTTATATCTAAGGCTATGTCTTTTAACTCCACCCTTCCGGGAGCTTCTGCTATGATGTATGTGTTGAATGGGTCCCACTCTGCCAGAACAGTGCTTTCCTTTACCCATGCACCTTCTTCTACCTTGATCACCGCCGAATATGGAACGGCGTGTCTTTCTACCATCCTTCCCTCTTTATCTAATATGCCTATAGCACCATCCTTTGAAATGTTTATCTTCTTTCCATTCCTGTCAGTTATAAGCTTAATGTTGTAAAACTTTACGCTTCCTTCTGTTTCGTTTAGGAGCTCTCCTTTAGCCTTTTCTGCTATGGCCGCACCACCTATGTGGAACGTTCTCATTGTTAGCTGAGTTCCGGGCTCTCCTATGGACTGAGCAGCTATGATCCCAACTGCCTCTCCTATATCCACAGGCTTGCGCTGGGAAAGATCCCAACCGTAGCACATAGCACATATACCAAACTCCGCTTCGCAGGTCAGAGGTGAGCGCACTTTAACCCTTTCTATACCCCTGTGCACTATCCTTTCAGCCAGCTCTGGGTTTACTATGGTATTTCTGTTAGCGATAACATCTCCCGTGTATGGATCTACCACATCTTCTGCCAAAGTCCTCCCTATTATTCTGTCTCTTAGGGGCACCTTCTCCTCTCCACCTTCCACTATGGCTGTCATCTCTATACCTTTGGTAGTTCCGCAATCCCTCTGAGTGATCAGGATGTCCTGAGTAACATCTACAAGTCTTCTGGTAAGATAGCCCGCAAAGGCTGTCTTTAGAGCTGTGTCTGCAAGACCTTTTCTGGCCCCATAGGTAGAAATAAAGTATTCAAGCACAGAAAGTCCTTCTCTAAAGTTTGCGGTTATGGGAGTTTCTATAAACTCACCCGTATGCTTTGCCATAAGTCCTCTCATCGCAGCAAGCTGTCTTATCTGATCCCTGTTTCCTCTCGCACCAGAGTTTGCCATCATGTATATAGGATTGAATGTTCCAGGATAGACCTTTCCTTTTTCCTGACGGGAAGACCTTTCTATCTCATCAAACATAGCTCGGGATACCTTATCTGTTATTTCAGACCATAGATCAATTATTCGGTTGTATCTTTCCTTTGATGTTAGAATACCTTTTCTGTATAGGTCGGATATTTCGTCTGTCTGTTGGAACGCATCTTTGAGTATTTCCCTTTTCACTGTTGGAACCTGAAGATCCTCTATACCTATGGAAATAGCTCCTTTGGTTGCCATCTTAAAGCCTAGCTCTTTAATGCTGTCAAGAAGTTGGGCTGTTATCTCCACTCCATACTTTTCGTAAGCCTTGGAGACAAGCTTTGATATTCCCTTTTTATCCAAAACTTCGTTCAAGAAGGGGAAGTCTTCTGGAAGTATGCTATTGAGAAGCACCCTTCCGGGGGTGGTTTCTATAACTTTTCCATCTTCCAGTCTAAGTTTTATCAAGGCGTGTATGTCCACCACACCGTTTTCTAATGCTAGCAAAACCTGTTCCCTATTGTAGAATAGCTTACCCTCTCCCTTAACACCCTTCACTACTTGAGTCAAATAGTAAAGACCAAGCACCACATCCTGAGAAGGTAAAGTTATGGGCTTTCCGTGGGCTGGTGAGAGTATGTTTTGGGTGGAAAGCATTAGTATATAAGCTTCCAGCTGGGCATGGATACCCAAGGGCACATGAACTGCCATCTGGTCTCCATCAAAGTCCGCATTGAATGGAGGGCAGACCAACGGATGAAGCTGTATGGCTTTTCCATCCACAAGGACAGGTTCAAAGGCTTGAATGGACATCCTGTGAAGGGTAGGTGCTCTGTTAAGCAGAACTGGATGCTGTTTTACCACCTCTTCCAAACATTCCCAAACCTCAGGAGTCTTGTTTTCTACGAGTTTTTTTGCACTTTTGATGGAAGTAGCGTAGCCCTTCTCCTCCAGTCTTCTGTATACAAAAGGTTTGAACAACTCAAGAGCCATTATTCTGGGAAGACCGCACTGATGCATTTTGAGCTCAGGACCAACCACGATGACCGACCTTCCAGAGTAGTCTACCCTTTTCCCAAGAAGGTTTTGCCTAAACCTTCCCTGCTTACCTTTCAGATAATCTGCCAAAGATTTGAGAGCCCTTCCGTTTTGGCTAATAGTCCTTCCCCCTTTCCCGTTATCTATGAGGGCATTGACCACCTCTTGAAGCATCCGCTTTTCGTTTCTTATTATTATCTCAGGAGCGTCCAGCTCTATAAGCCTTTTTAATCTGTTGTTCCTGTTTATGATCCTTCTGTATAGATCGTTAAGGTCCGAGGTGGCAAACCTACCTCCGTCCAGAGCAACCAAGGGTCTAAGTTCGGGAGGGAGGACAGGCAGAACTTCAAGAACCATCCACTCTGGTTTGTTTCCACTCTTTATAAAGCTTTCAACCAACTTTAGCACTCTAAGCTGTTTTTTGACTTTGCTTTCCGAGAGCTCCTTAAGGACTGTGTTCCTTATATCTTCTTCAATCTTCTCAAAGACTGGAATATCATTCCTTTTGGACCTTTGGTGCTCATAGAACTCTCGGATAGCTCTATTACCAGTTAAACAACCTTCACAATCTTGGTTGTATATTTTCCCACTATGAACATCCAAATACAACTCTTCGTTTAACACACCCAAAAGAGCTTGGTCCAAAGTTATACCCTCTGGAAGTGATAGGTCTATCCCATAAGCTCTGAAGTTGTCCGCTATAGCTTTTATCATCCTGTGGTAGAGCTTTTTGTATTTCACTTCCAGCTCTTTGTTCATATCCTCAAAGGAAAAACTGTAGGGTTTGACCTCCATCCTCAGTTTTTTGGCATAGGCTTCCAAATCAAGAACTGATAGCACCTTCTTTATAGCTTCTGCTCCCATACCACCCTCGTACTTGTGCTCCAGATTACCTGCATACTCGCTGAGATATTTATCTTCATCCACCACATGGAGCTTCACAAAGACCGTATTGCCCATATCGTCCTTGATAGGTATGGTATCCTCGGCCTGTTCAAAGATTGCCCTTTCATCCTCGCCGGGATACTCTATGACCAAGTAGGATTCAAAGTAGATAACCCTCTCTACATCCCTCGAGGACAAACCAAGGAGAGTGGAGATCTTAGAAGGAGCACTTTTTAGAAACCAGATGTGCACTACAGGAGCAGCAAGCTCTATGTGTCCAAACCTTTTCCTACGAACGTAAGATTTGGTAACTTCCACACCGCACTTATCGCATATGGTCCCTTCGTACCTTTTCCCCCTGTATTTACCACACAAACATTCGTAGTCCTTTATTGGTCCGAATATCTTTGCGCAGAAGAGACCGTCCTTTTCCGGCTTATGAGTTCTGTAATTTATGGTTTCGGGTTTTTTAACCTCCCCATAGCTCCAGCTTCTTATTTCTTCTGGCGAAGCCAGCATTAATTTTATTCTTTCAAAGGGAAGCAAACCTTTTCTCATGCTTCTTCCTCCATCCTTTCTATCTGATCACAGGGCATATCCGCCCCGTTTTCACACCTTACATCCAAACCCAAGGCTTTGAGTTCTCTTACTAAAACCCTAAAGGATTCTGGTATACCCGGAGAATACATATATTTACCTTTAACTATAGCCTCGTAAGCCTTGGTCCTTCCCTCAATGTCGTCAGACTTTACTGTTAGCATTTCTTGCAGAGTATAGGCTGCACCGTGAGCTTCCAAAGCCCAAACCTCCATCTCTCCGAGTCTTTGTCCACCAAACTGAGCTCTACCACCCAGAGGCTGTTGGGTAACCAACGAATAGGGACCTGTACTCCTTGCGTGGATTTTGTCATCCACCATGTGTATGAGCTTAAGCATATGCATATAACCTACAGTAACCCTCATGTCAAAGGGTTCTCCGGTTCTTCCATCGTATAGCACAGTCTTCCCATCCTCCGGAAGACCAGCCATCCTAAGAAGCTCCTTTATATGTTCCTCGCCAGCACCTTCAAAAACGGGGGTCGCCATGGGGATCCCATACTCTGCATAGTCACTTATAACTTCTTTAAACTCTTGATCAGAAAGGGAATTTAGGAAATCTTCAATAGCCTTCACGTTCTGTCCATCAGGCGTATCACCCACCCTGTAGATGTCTTTCAAAAATTCCATTATCTGCTTTCTATCTGTAATCTTTTCCAAGAATAGCTTGAGTTTTTTCCCAAGCTCCTTTGCAGCCCATCCCAAGTGAGTTTCTAGTATTTGACCTACGTTCATACGAGAAGGAACCCCCAGAGGGTTCAGGACTATATCCACCGGTGTGCCGTCTTCAAGGAAGGGCATATCCTCCACGGGTAAAACTACCGATATGACACCTTTGTTTCCGTGTCTGCCCGCCATCTTGTCCCCAACCTTTATCTTTCTCTTCTGAGCTATGTATACTTTTATGAGGGCGATTACTCCCTGAGGTAGTTCGCTTTTCTTACCCACAGCCTCTATTTTCTCTTCGTAAATCTTACTTATCATATCCGCTTGGGACCGTGTCCTATCCCTTATTTCCTTTATCTTTTCACAAAGCTGTTCATCTTCAAAGAGGTTCTCTGGTCTGGTAATTATGTAATTTAGAAGTACTTCAAATAGAGCGTCATTTATAACAGTACCTTTTGGATAGGTCTTTTTCTTTATTGTTATTTCCTTGTCTAAAGCCTTACCTAAAACCAAGCTCTTTACTAACTTGTTCCTACCTTCCACTATAAGCTTCTTCTTCTTCTCAAGCTCTGCTTCCAGTTGCTCTCGTTCTTGCCTTTCCACATACTCCGCCAAATAGTTTCTCCTTTCCCCTATTTTTCTTGCAAAGATCTTTACATCCACCACCACACCTTCCACACCTGGAGGGCATCTAAGGGAAGTGTCTTTAACGTCCCTTGACTTTTCTCCAAAGATAGCCTGTAAGAGTTTTTCCTCAGGCGTTAGTTGGCTTTCACCTTTTGGAGTAACTTTTCCAACCAGAATATCCCCTGGCTTTACGTATGTTCCGATCTTCACTATACCAAACTCATCCAGGTGAGCCAATGCCCTTTCTGGCACACCCGGAATAGAGCGAGTGATCTCTTCATAACCTAGCTTGGTTTCCCTAGCTTCTACTTCCAGCTCTTCTATGTGGATGGAAGTATAAACGTCTTCTCTTACCAAACGTTCTGAGATAACTATGGCATCCTCAAAGTTGTATCCTCTCCATGGCATGAAGGCTACAAGAACATCCTTCCCTAAAGCAAGCTCTCCTTTGTAGGTAGACTGGCCATCGGCTAGCACATCTCCCTTCTTTACCGATTGACCCTTAATTACCAATGGTCTTTGATTTATGCACGTGTTCTGGTTTGTTCTTTTAAACTTCCCAAGTTCGTATATGTCTATTCCTATATCCGTTGGATCGTTTAGGTCAATTTCTTCCGGATATACCCTGACGACGATCCTCTTACTATCCACTTCCTCCACCAACCCGCTCCTTTTTGCAACCACAATAGCCCCGCTATCCCGCGCCACAATTCTTTCCATACCGGTACCTACTAAGGGAGCCTGGGTGAATATCAAAGGCACCGCTTGTCTCTGCATGTTTGAACCCATAAGCGCTCTGTTTGCGTCGTCGTGTTCTAAGAAGGGTATTAAAGAGGCGGATACGGAAACTACCTGTCTTGGAGATACATCTATATAGTTAACCTGCTCCGGACGTACTATCTGTATGTCATTCTTGTACCTTGCATACACTCTGTCCGTTTTAAGCTTGCCATCCTCTCCATAAGGTGTGTATTGGGCTATTACAAAATTCTCTTCTTCATAAGCGGCCAAGTATTCTACGTCATCCTTAACTTTACCGTTCTCAACCTTTCTGTATGGTGTGACTATAAAACCATATTCGTTAAGTTGAGCATATACCGTAAGGGATGTGACCAAACCTATGTTTTGCCCCTCTGGTGTTTCTATTGGACAGATCCTACCGTAGTGGGATGGGTGTACGTCCCTTATTTCAAATTTTGCACTTTCCCTTGTAAGACCTCCCGGACCCATAGCAGAAAGTCTTCTTTTGTGAGTTATAGCGGAGAGCGGATTGGTGTTGTCCAAGTATTGGGAGAGTGCGCCACCTTTCAAAAAGTCGTAAATTGCACCGGTCAAGTACCTTGGCTGGAGAAGATCCTGGGGTTTGAGGTTTGGGTCATCTGGACTCACTACTGTACACCTGTCCCTAAAATACTTTTCCATACGGGCTATACCTATCCTGCACTGGTTCTCCAAAAGCTCCCCAACCGCACGAACTCTCCTGTTGCCGAGATAGGCTATATCATCCTTCTTTTGCCTTCCGTACCTGAGGTCTATCAGATACTTGACTACATTTACAAGATCCAAAGCACTCAAAAACCTAGCCTCCCCTTCGGTATAGTCCTTAACCTTTACCTCGCTCCTGGTTTTGAAAAGCTCTTTAAGAACTTCTTCTGTAGCCAATCTCTCTGTTCCATCTTCTACCACTACCAGAGGAGGCAGGGAGCTCAACTTCTCTACATCTGCAGGTTTTAAAACCTTTGGCACGTTGTGCACCTTTGCATTGAGCTTTACCCTACCCACCTTGGAAAGGTCGTATCTCGTTATATCTTTAAAGTATAGTTCAAAATGGTTCCTCGCCCTGCTTATAAGATGCTCCAATTCCATTACCATAGGTTCAACTGCTCTGAGCTTTTTGTATATATCCACCAGCGCAATGTCGGATAGATTGAATTTAGAAGGTATCCTTATCTGGCTTCTTCTGTCGGAATCTTTTGGTGAGCATTCAGAAATTAAAGTTTCCACTATGATCTTACCATAGGGACTCTTTACAGTACTTTCTTTAGAAACCGCACAGACCTCTTCTACGCGTATTCTGTCATCTTTAAGCAATCTTTCCAAAAGATTTGGATCTTCTATGTATCTTTCTTCTATAAACTCTTCCTCAGTTCCCTTCCCTTCCACTATTCCCTTGTATCTGAGTATGGCAAACAGGAAAGATCCTTCTAAATCCTCTGTTTTATACTCTTCTCCTGTTTCCCAATCAAACAAGGCACCATCTCTGACAAAGAACTTTTTAGTTTCTGGATAGAAAGCTTTAAGTATGCTGTAAGCGGTTTCCAAACCAAAAGCTCTAAATGCATATGAACCACTTACTTTTTTCTTGTCCACTCTAAGGGTGAGCGCATCGGCAGTGCTAGAAAGCTCAAATTCTATCCTAGAACCCTTATCTGGAATTATGCTAGCCCTGTATATCATCCGCACTATGGTTGTTTCTTTCTGCCTCTCTTCCTTTTCTTCAAAGAAAACCCCAGGAGAACGTATCAGCTGATTGACCAATATTCTCTCACTTCCGTTTATCACAAAAGAACTGTGATCTGTCATCATAGGAATTTCCCCAAAATATACCTTTTTGGGCTCACTAACCCTTTCACCTTTTTTCGTCTTAGTTTTTAGTCTAACTAAAACTCTTAGGGGAGCAGAATAACTAAAACCTTTTATCTTGCAATCTTCCACAGTAAACTTTTCTTTATAGACAAGCTTTGAACCGCACTTGGGGCAGTCTACTCCGTATCCCCCAAGGAAGTTTGAGTCCGAGTGGGCTTTGTAGCCACACTTATTACACTCCCATTCGCCAATTTCATATCCTAAGTATTCTATAGTAATCTTTTCATCTGGATCTTTCATGGGAAAGGATGTTCTAAACAGGTACTCCAACCCTTTCAGTTCCCTGCTGTGGGGGGCTTTTTTGAACTGTATGAAAGATTCGAAAGAATCCTTAGGGACTGTAAGAAGATGTGGAGGAGAGATTAGCTCTTCTCTTTTACCAAAGAATTTTCTTGGAAGAGCAATATTCTTCTTCATGCCTTTACCTCTACTAAATTTTTAGGGTTAAACTTAATATCATACCATAGAATGGGAGAAAAACAAAATACCCCCTTTATGGAGAGGGGGTATTAGCTTACAAAAAAGCTTAGTCTTACAAATAATCACTTTATCTCTACTTCTGCCCCTGCTTCCTGAAGCTTTTTAGCTATTTGTTCTGCTTCCTCCTTTGGAATTGCCTCCTTTACAGGTTTGGGAGCACCATCTACCAAATCCTTTGCTTCCTTTAGGCCCAAACCAGTTATCTCCCTCACAACCTTTATTACGTTTATCTTATTAGCGCCAGGATTTTTAAGAATTACGGTAAATTCTGTCTTCTCTTCCACTGCTGGAGCTGGACCTGCAGTAGCTCCTGCTGCCACTGGCGCAGCTGCCACCATAGCAGTGGCAGAAACGCCAAATTTCTCCTCCAGTTTTTTAACCAATTCGGCAACTTCCAAAACTGTCATGTTGCCTATGGCCTCTACTATCTCTTCAATGCTAATAGTCGGCATGTTTATACCTCCTTATTGGGATTTTTTATCTTCTATTGCTTTTAAAGTAAGAACTAACTTTTGGGGAACGCTCTTTAGTGCCATTATAAAGTTCATCAGAGGTGCCTGCAGTGTGCCCATAAGTTTGGATATGAGCACTTCCATCGGGGGTAATTCTGCAAGAGCTTGTATATCCTGGGGTTTCAAGAACCTTCCGGACATAAACCCACCCTTTATGCTTGCTATGGGGTTTTCTTTGTTTAGTTCCTTGGAAACTTCAAAGACCTTCTTTGCAACAACCACAGGGTCACCATAAGCAAAAACCAAAGCGGTGGGGCCTACTAACACTTCTCTGTGGTCTGCCACCGGAGTTTGCATAAAAGCCCTATAAAACAGTGTGTTTTTTCCCACTAAAAGCTCTGCGTTCATACTTTTAAGCTCAGCCCTGAGTTTAGTAAGAGGTAAGGCATCTATACCCGAATAGTTGAAGAATATTACCAGATTAGACCTACCTATTCTATCTTTGTAACCATCCACCAGTTCTGCTTTTAATGCCCACGCCTTTCTCATGCGACCGCCTCCTGCAATTTTCTAAGCGTTGTGCTTACGTCCACTTTCACCCCTGGAGACATGGTCCCAGAAAGAGTTATACTTCTAACGTACTGGCCTTTGGCACCAGCAGGCTTTGCCTTTACAACCGCATCAACGGCAGCATAAATATTTTCAATTAACTTTACATCCTCAAAAGAAATCTTACCAACTGGCATGTGCACGTTGCCAGTTTTGTCTACCTTAAACTCCACCCTACCTTTTTTTGCCTCCTCTATAGCCTGTTTGACATTGGTAGTAACGGTGCCAGTTTTCGGGTTTGGCATAAGACCTCTTGGTCCCAGTATTTTACCCAACCTTGCCACTTTGGGCATAATATCGGGAGTGGCTATGACAACATCATAATCCACCCACTCTTCCTTTAGTATTTTGTTTATCAAATCCTCCCCACCTACATAGTCTGCACCGGCTTCCTTTGCAAGTCTTTGCGTCTCACCTTCTGCTAACACCAATACTTTAAGCTCTCTACCTAAGCCGTTGGGAAGCACAACCGAGCCTCTTACCATCTGGTCTGCATACTTTGGATCTACTCCAAGCTTCATAGCAAGCTCAACCGTTTGGTCAAACTTGGGACCGCACTCAGCCTGCATTTTTTTCAACAATCCTATGGCCTCTTCTACAGAATACAACTTGTTTTTGTCGTATAGCTGAATACATTTAGCGTACCTTTTACCCCTCTTCATTGCTCACTCCTTCCAACCTTCTATTTCTATACCCATGTTTTTTGCAGTTCCAGCTATGGTTCTCATAGCAGCATTCAAGTCGTTGGTGTTCATATCTTTTAGCTTGATTTTGGCAATTTCTCTTAGCTGATCCACGGTTATTTTACCTACCTTCTGTCTCTTTGGATCGCCAGAACCACTTTGGACTTTGGCTGCTTTCTTCAGCAAGTAGGATGCAGGGGGAGTTTTCATTATAAAGGTAAAGCTTCTATCTTGATAGATGGTTATAACGACTGGCACCACGGTGCCTGGTTCAAATTCCTTGCTTGCTGCATTGAACTGTTTGACAAATTCCATTATATTTACTCCGTGCTGACCAAGTGCTGGACCAACGGGTGGTGCAGGGGTAGCCTGCTGTGCAGGAAGCATAAGCTCCACTGTGGCACTTACTTTCTTAGCCATTATTAGCCTCCATGAAGAATAAAAAATTATACCATATTTTTAAAGCTTTTCAACCTGAGAAAAGTCCAGCTCCACTGGAGTTAACCTTCCAAATATGCTTATTAACACAGTTATTTTTTCTCTCTCTGGATGCACCTCTTCCACAGTGCCAGTAAAATTCATAAAAGGCCCCTCTATAACCCTTACTTGATCTCCTTTTTCAAACAGGACTCTAACAGGCTTTACCCCCTTCTTGACAAAAGCTATGATCCTTTCCACTTCCTTTTCGTCAAGAGAAGCTACTTTTCCACCCACCAAGACTGGTTTATACACGTGAGGTGTTTTTTCTATAGCCCTCAGGAGAGTATCATCTATATCAGCTTTCATAAGTAAATATCCGGGGAACATCTTAGATTCCAGAATAATTTTTGCTTCTGTTTTGTTTTCTTTGCAGACTATCTTTTGCCCTGGTTTTGAAATGGGGGGCGCTTCTACACATAGGTCTCCCTCCACACTTTCCAAAACCCTAACCTCTCCGTTCTCTATCCTAAAGGTGGTCACACCCTTTTTCCCCAATACGCTGATATCTCTGTTATTCCCACGCAAAGACAACCTATACTTTTCCTTTCCCATAGTCTTTATGACTACCTTTTCCTCCGCAGGGACAACCACTTCTTGAACCTTTTCAGAGAGACCTTCCAACTCAAGAACCTTTAGGAAATTTTCCTTAGCTGTTGCTTCTTTACCCGCTTCTACCTGTAAAGCATACCACTTAAACTCACCCATTACCTACCTCTCAATGAAAGTAAAAAGTTAACAATATTTACAAAGGCTATATCTAAAACCCAAAGATAGAAGCCAATTATAAAAGAAAATATTATAACACTGATTGTGGCCTTAAAGGCCAAACTTCTGCTAGGCCAAGAAACCCTGTTTAGCTCTTGTTTTACACCCCTTAAGAAATTTTTTATCTTTTCCATTCTTTTCTCCATGCGGGGCACGGAGGACTCGAACCCCCAACCGCGGGATTTGGAGTCCCGCGCTCTGCCAATTGAGCTAGTGCCCCTATTTTACCTCTCTGTGCAGGGTATGCTTTTTACACCACTTGCAGTACTTTCTTAGCTCCATCCTCTGGGGCTTTTTCTGCTTGTTTTTAGTGGTGGAATAGTTTCTCCTCTTGCACTCCGTGCACGCCAAAACTATTACTTCTCTTACCGCAGCCATCCTTTACACCTCAATCAAGGATTTTTGTAACCACACCAGCACCTACAGTCCTTCCACCTTCCCTTATGGCAAATCTAAGTCCTTCCTCCATAGCTATGGGCTTTATCAACTCAACTTCTAACTCCACGTTGTCCCCA
>CAZZKD010000014.1:0-1943 GCA_964655095.1 uncultured Thermocrinis sp. | reverse complement strand
GGGATTTTTAGAACAACCTCATGAGGCTCTAAAGACAGGTTTTCTGTTTGCCTGAGCTTCGTTTATTCTCCCAACGGGTGTTTTTTCGGGTTTAGACTTCGTAGCTTCGGCGCTTTCTTGTAATATAGACCTTATAGCATTTACAAAGTTCTCAAGCGTTTGTGGACTTTCCGTTTCCGTAGGTTCTATCATAATAGCTTCTTTAACAACAAGAGGAAAATATATTGTTGGAGCGTAAAAACCTTTATCAAGTAAGGCCTTAGCCAAATCAAGGGCGCTGATTCCTACTTTTTGTAGAGGCAAGCCAGAGAAGACCACTTCGTGCATTTTGGGTGAGTTTGGATAGGGGTCATGGAGAACGTCCTTTAGCAGGTGGTGTAGGTATCTTGCATTTAAAACTGCGTATTTGGCAACTTTGTCTATTTCCTTGCCGTAGGTTAATATATAAGCCAGGGCTCTGATCATTACTCCCACGTGTCCATAAAAGCTTAAGAGTTTGCCTACACTTTTGGGAATATCCCAATCTAGATAATACTTCTTTCCGTCAAACTCAACCTGAGGCACGGGTATGTATGGTTTTAGCCTTTCTGACACACCCACAGGACCGCTTCCTGGACCACCTCCCCCATGGGGTGTGGAAAAGGTTTTGTGAAGGTTAAAATGCATCACATCCACTCCCCACTTACCTGGTTTTGCCATACCTACTATGGCGTTAAAGTTTGCTCCGTCCATGTAAAGCAACGCATCCCTTTCGTGTAAGACCTGAGCTATATCTTTTATTTTGTTCTCAAAAATACCAAGTGTGTTGGGATTTGTAATCATAAGCCCAGCCACTTTTTCATCAAGCTTTCTCATAAAGTCTTCCCAATCCAGTTGTCCATCCTTACCACTTTTTACTGTTATTACCTCAAACCCACATATACTGGCAGAGGCTGGGTTTGTGCCGTGGGCAGAGTCTGGAACAAGTATTTTGGTTTTGTGTATATTCCCTCTATCCCTATGATAGGCTGCAATCATCAGCAATCCTAAGAACTCCCCGTGAGCTCCTGCGGCAGGCTGAAGGCTAACATCCGCAAATCCTCCCAATTCTTTTAGAAGCTCTTTGAGCTCAAACATAACTCTTAGCGTTCCCTGCACACAGTCCTCAGGCAAGAAAGGGTGTAGATTTAGAAATTCCTCCTTACTTGCCAACTCCTCGTTTATCTTTGGGTTATACTTCATAGTGCAGGAACCGAGGGGAACCATAGTGGTGTCTATGGCATAGTTTTTCTGGGATAACTTAGTGTAATGCCTAACTACCTCAAGCTCTGAAACCTGCGGAAGGTTTAGCTCTTCCCTATAGTATTCGCCTAAGTATTGAGATACATCCACCTCTTGCACGTCCAGATTAGTTAATCTATAACCTTTTTTGTTATCCTCTGAAAGCTCAAAGATCAAACCCATTTTATTACCTCTTTTGCTCTGTAGTAGGTTGTTCTTGAACCTTTGGTAGTCTATCAGATAAGGGCTTGCAGGATAGAGTGTTTATTAAGAATGTCTCTCCAAAAGATGTAGCACAGCCGTAAGAATCGTAAGGGACGCATTCGTCAGTCTCTGCAACTATCAAACGCTTTCTTTGAGGATCAAGGTTAATTTTACATTTGCCACATACCTGAGGACGCAAAGCCTCCCCTTTTATAAGACTTTCGCAGTGTTCTACGTTCTCTATTACTGTGGTCTTCAAGGTATACTTCTGCAAGCCTTCCTCTCCTATTCTAACTACCCCACAGGAGAAGGAAAACAAAATAGCTATAAATCCTATTCTTTTCATGTTTCCAATTTTAAATCAAAAACGCTTAATCTTAGCATCTCTTAGTTTATAATCTTACAGTTTTTGTCCAAAAATTCCCACAAAGCTCAGCCCTTCCCTAATGAGGCTGTTCTAAAAATCCACCGAATACCTT
>CAZZKD010000013.1:0-2568 GCA_964655095.1 uncultured Thermocrinis sp. | reverse complement strand
AGTTCGTCTTCTTCATAAGAGCCGTTTACATAGCATCGCACCCTACCTATCGTTGAGTTAGAACCTGCAAAAGTGCTCAGAGAATTGCAATTAGGAGAATCCCAAAAACGCAAACTTGATGCTGGCACCCCAAAGCCTATGGATGCTATATCTTTTCTTAAGCTATAAAGTAAAACTTCTACATCTTGTTCATTTTTTGCAAGCAAGGACTGACTGATAGCCTGCTGAACTATGGTCCTGTAAGCAAAGAATATACCGCCCGCCAAGATAGAAGTAATAGCTATAACTACCAAAACCTCAATTAGAGTTATACCCTTTCTCATGGCAAGCTCCTAATAACAGTGCTGTGAATGCTCTTGTAGTTGCCGTTAGTGTCAAAATACCAGACTATCAAACCAACAGCCCTGCCTATTTCTATGTTAGCACCTTCTCTTTGCAAACTTGCCAAAGTGCTTGCAGTGTAAATAAACCTTCCTTTAAACCTCTCCCCACATTTAAGATTTGGGGTAGTGGGATTTCCGTCTCTATAACAGCATCCACAGTAATCTACATTGCAGTCGCATGGCACTATCCTAAGCCAACTTGCTGTGCTGTTTGCGTTATTTCTAAAAGCCTGATTGTTGCCGTTGTATGGATCGTAAAAGTCTGGGATCCCGTCTCCGTCTGCATCCACATCCTCAAAGGTGCAGTTGCCCCCGATGCATCTGGAAAGATCCCAGTTGTTTGGATAGCTGTAGCCTGTGGAGCAAAGAAAAGGGTTAGGATGATTTGAATCGCAGGATGCAGTAGGTGAAAAGCTTGTAGTTCTTATATAGTTGGCGAAGGCTGTGGATATTTCGCTTGCCCTGTCTTTTAGTTGGTTTCTAATCTGCAGTTCCGTATAAAGCAAAATCCCCCTCAAAAATCCCACCATCACTATAAAGAGTATTATTGCAGCCACCAAAAGCTCTATAAGAGTAAAGCCTTTTCTATTCATACCTTATCCTCCCAAATCTATTTACTATTACTCTCTTAACACCATAGCCATTCTCAATGGTAACACTGCCCATTCCCAAGAGACAGTTTTCATTCAAAGGATAGCCTCTCCTGTCAAAGACTACGTAGTAGCTGTTATTTACTTTTACACCTGGCGGAAGGCTTTTATCGATTATATTTATTGGTGATACGTCCCGACAGCCACTTTGAATGGAGAATATCCTGTATTGGCTTTGATTGGCAAAGAACCTTATTCCCCATGTTGCATTAGAAGACATAGACCTAAACTGAACCTCTTTTAGGTCATTGACTACTTGAGTAGTAGCTGAGTATAGCCTTTCCCTCAGAACCATGTTTCTTAGCCCCATAAAGGCCACACTACCTAAGATAGCAATTATCACAATAACCACCAAAAGCTCAAATACGCTAAAACCTCTTACTTTTCTATCCATAGCAAGAACCTTTCCCTAGATTCTATAGTAGGTTGCTGGCTAAATCTCAAAATTACACCCGTTCCTATTTGAACAAACTTCTCACTTCCCTCTTTAGTAGAAGATTGCAAAGCTTGGAATGGATTACCTAAAGGTGGCATACCAGAACTCACCTGCATCTTTGATTTAATGCTTACAGTTTGACCTATGGCAATAGTGCCAATTACCGCTTCAGGAGAAAGCACAGAAGGTCTTGGATAAGGTCTGCCGGTCTTGTAATAAACCGCAATCAAATTGGAAGAGCCACCAAACTCGCATATATCCTGAGGTGGCACAAAGGTTAGCGTATCCACTATGCCACCAAGCACTAAAGGTTGGGAATATATGCCTTCGTTGGTGAGCTCGTGATACCAACCTCTTACCGGTTCAGCGTGAGCAATGGTTGTAGTTGTGTTATAAACCACATCCCGCATACCACACCCTGCACTATCACACATACACATCTGTTTTATTTCGGACACCACTACATCTGTAGTGCTATTAGTAACATTTTCCATGTCATTTTTGCGGTAAGTAACACAGGAGGAACCGTTCCAATTATCGTCCTTAAAACCTATGAAGTAATTTTTGTAAGGTATTGTTTTGTCATTTTGGCTCAAGTATCTTCCAGTTCCGAAAAAGACCCATAGCTTGTTGTTTTCATCCTTTGTAAAGTTTGCTGCACCAAAAACTGGGGGTGAGTGTCCAGCGGTTTTAAAGCTTTCAAGATCAACTACGTTGCATATATCATTACTTCTTAGACTACTTACCGTTTTGTAGTTGTTTCCAGACCTGAGGCTAAGCCTGTAGAAGTTGCCCCAATATTTGCCACTGTTGTCTTTACCGTAAGCTCCAAAGTAGATAACATCATCCTGATAGTCGCTATCCACATCTACTACCGTTATATCACCTACCGCAGCTGACACGTTGTTGGGAATTGGAATATCTATGGTTTTAACTATGTCGCCGGTTCTTAAGTTTATGAAATAAAGCTTGGGAGAATTTGTGAAGCTTTCTCCAGCTGGGTCCTTTGGACCTGAGCCTATTACCACATACCACTCACCGTTTTTATTTCTGTCTCCAAGACGAACTACAGCGGGATGGGACGTGGTGAGGGTTTTGT
>CAZZKD010000012.1:0-2475 GCA_964655095.1 uncultured Thermocrinis sp. | reverse complement strand
AACTGGGAGTTATCGGTTTCAAGGGCTTCCTCTATAGTTAGATACTTTATAGCCAAAGGTACAGCTCCGGAAAGGCTGAAGGCTTCTGGTTATGCGGACACAAGACCTATAGCATCAAACACCACACCAGAGGGTAGAGCTCAAAACAGAAGGGTGGAGATAGTAATTCTTAACATAAGAGGCGCGGAGCTTACTAAACAAGCACCTCAACAGCCTTAAGGCTATGGATTATTTTCTCTACCTCTTCTTCCGTTAAGTATGGATGGACTGGTATGGAGAAGACCTCCTTTCTAAACCTCTCAGCGTTGGTAAGTGGAAGATGCTCTGCACCTCTTAACTCACTGAGAAGATAGCTATAATACACCCTTGCGTCTATCCCGTTTTCTTTGAGCAAAGATATTATCCTATCCCTCTCTTTGTGCCTCAGAGTATAAAGGTGATACACATGATAGGCACCTTCCCTTTCCGTTGGATGTATAAAGCTTGAGTTTATGCTTTCTGAATACCTTTTGGCTATCTCCCTTCTTCTTCTGTTTCTTTCGTCCAAGTGCTTGAGTTGTATGGCGCCGATGGCAGCTTGAAATTCTGTTATTCTGACGTTAAAAGCAGGATGCTCGCCAAAATCTATCCACTTCTTTACTTCCTTAGCGATCTTATCATCGTTTGTTGCTATAACTCCTCCCTCTCCCATGGGAACATTTTTTGAAGCGTAAAAGCTAAAGGCAGATAAATGTCCTAAGCTTCCGACCTTTTTTCCAAAGAATTCCGCTCCATGGGCTTGGGCAGCGTCTTCAAGAACAACAAAGCCATACTTTTCAGAAAGGTAGTTTATTGCTCGCATGTCTGCAGGCTGGCCATAAAGATGGACAGGAATAACCACCTTTGGGTTGTATCTTTTTACCGCATCCTCCAGTTGATTTGGGTCCATTGTGTAATATTCATCCACATCTACCACTATGGGAATACCACCCGCCAAATATACCGCATCTATGGTTGCCATAAAGCTCATGGCTGGGACTATTACCCTTTCCCCCTCAACCTTCAAAGCTTTTAGGGCTATAAACAGGGCTACAGTGCCAGAGCAAACTGTAAAGGCATACTTAACACCTAAATACTTGGCAAAAGACTCTTCAAAAAACTTGGTCCATTCGCCTCTTGTTATCTTGTGGCTTTCAAGTATTTGAACTATCGCCTGCTTTTCTTCTTCAAAAAATCTTGGCTCTATTATGTTTATCATTAGTTAAATTATAAGAGAAAACCCTCCCTGTAACCTCTTATAAATTCTTCTCCAGAAACTCTTTTACCTTTTTGATTTATGAGTTCTAAGATTTCCACTGCACCCTCTCCACAGGCAACTACGAGTCTTTTTTTGTCTATTATTTCTCCTGCCTCTCCCACACCATCCGCAAGTTTGGCTCTTAGGATCTTTAACCTCTCTCCCTTTGGAGTTAAACAGTAGGCCTCTGGGAAAAATGCCCTCACCCTGTTTATCACACTTTGGGCCTGTGCCTTCCAGCAAACTTTTAGCTCCTCCTTTATTACGGGTGGTGCATAGGTAGGATTACCTTTTTGAGGCTTTGGCTTGATTTCTCCCTTAAACCAAAGCTTTAGAGTTTCCACAAGCAAAAATGCACCCATCTTAGAGAGTTTTTCTGAAAGGGTTTGGTAATTGTCCTCTGGTTCTATCTTTACTATCTGCCTTGAGAGTATGGGTCCGGTGTCCATTCCTTCGTCCATAAGCATTACCGAATTGCCAGCCCACTTATCTCCAGCCAAAAGACTCCTCTGAATAGGAGAAGCTCCCCTATACTTGGGAAGCAAAGACGCATGAAGGTTTATGCATCCAAATTTTGGAATTTGAAGCATGTCCTTTGTTAGCAACCTGCCGTAGGCAACAACCACCACACAATCAGGCTTTAAGCTCTCTAAGAGTTGATAGAGTTCTGTTTTACTCTTTGGTTGAAAGCAATCTATACCTATTTCTAAGGCAAAGAGCTTTACGGGTGGGGGTGTAAGCTTTTGTCCTCTGCCGGAGGGTTTGTCTGGTTGAGTTATAACCGCCTTGACCGTAAAGTGTTTTGTAAGTTCCATCAGGCTTGGCAAAGCAAAAGTAGGGGTTCCCATAAAGACTATGTTCATTCTTTTACAAATTCCAAGAAAACGCCTTGCTGAAAGGTCTTCAGTTCCCTAAGCCTTAGCTTTATGCCATCCTCTACCTTTCTTATACCAAGGTCTCCTATTCTTACTCCCTCTCCAAGGATGATGGGTGCTATAAAGACGCATAGCCTGTCAAAAAGTCTATTTTCTAAAAAACTTGTTAAAGTCTTGGCTCCCCCCTCCACCAACAGATGCATTACTTCCTTAAAGTAAAGCTCTCTTAAAACTTCTTTAAGGTTGAGCAGACCGTTTTCGTGCTCTGCCAGTAAAACTTCCACTCCTTCCTCTTCTAAAGCTTTGATCTTTTCTTTGTCTTCC
>CAZZKD010000011.1:0-3497 GCA_964655095.1 uncultured Thermocrinis sp. | reverse complement strand
TTCAACTACTTTATCCTCTTCAAGAACTATAACTCTTCCTGTTGGTAATTTGATGGCATTTGGGATTTCACCCCTTTTGTACATCCTCCACGCAGTTTTATAACTAATCCCAAGTTTCTTAGCCCATTGAGATAATTTCATTCCCATAACATAAAATTTAGACTAATCGCCTATAAATGTCAATATTTAGGTATGAAATTAGCGGTTAGTTGCAAGACAGCCTGGAAGGCTTTAAACTCCTCCCTTAGCTTCTTTATTTCCACAGCTGATAAAATTATCCAGCTAACTATTTTTGGTTATAATTATCTGCTTGGAGGTATAAAAATGAAGAAAGGTCTACACCCAGAGCTTAAACCAACAACGTTTGTATGTGGTTGTGGCAATACCTTTACTCTTCTATCAACCAAAGGTGGTACCGTTTATCTTGAGTCGTGCAACACATGCCACCCTTTCTACGCCGGAAAGCTGAGAATAAAACCATTTTTGTTAGAATCTACCACCAAGTCAGCAGATGCTTCTTAAGGACTTAGAAGAAAGGTTAAAGTTTATCTGCCAAAGATACTCTCAGCTACAGGACCAACTCTCAGATCCAGATGTTATAAAGGATAGGCATTCATACTCCAAACTAAGCAAAGAATACAAGAGCTTAGAACCTGTTTATGAGGCTTACACAAAGTATTTGAAAATCCAGAAGGAGATAGAAGATATAAGAGAGCTCTTAAAAAGTAAGGAGTTTGAGGATCTGGCAAAAGAAGAACTAAGAAGATTGGAAAAGGAAGAGGAAAGGCTGGAGAAGGAAATAAAAAAACTTCTTCTTCCTCCTGACGAAAAGGATACAAAGAACGTAATATTAGAGATAAGGGCTGGGGTTGGTGGAGAGGAGGCAGCCCTATTTGCTGCAGACCTTTTGAATATGTATCAAAAGTATGCAGAAGAAAAAGGTTGGAAGTTTTCCATACTTACCGCACAAAAAACCGGGTTAGGCGGGTATAAGGAGGTAATAGCTCTTATAGAGGGAAAAAACGTCTATTCTAAGCTAAAGTATGAAAGCGGGGTTCATCGTGTCCAGCGCATTCCAAAGACAGAGGCAGGAGGAAGAATACACACATCCACTGCAACGGTGGCAGTCCTTCCCGAAGCGGATGAAACAGAGGTGGAGATAGATCCTAAGGACTTGAAGATAGAAACCTTCAGAGCCAGCGGTGCAGGGGGCCAGTATGTGAATACAACAGAAACTGCCGTTAGAATTACCCATATACCTACGGGAATAGTTGTATCTTGCCAGGATGAGAGATCCCAGTTTCAAAACAAACTAAAAGCCATGAAAATCTTATACGCAAGATTAAAAGACTATTACGAAAGACAAAAAGAGGAGCAAATAGCTAAGGAGAGAAGGGAGCAAGTGGGTATGGGAGAAAGGAGTGAAAAAATAAGAACCTACAATTTTCCGCAGAACAGAGTGACGGACCACAGAATAAATTTTACCTCTCATAGGCTTCAGGATATACTAGAGGGAAAGTTAGACGAGATAATATCTGCTTTGGAAGAGTATGAAATAGAAGAAAAGCTAAAGGCGGACCTTCATCAGGTTTAAGCTAATGGAGCTGAAGGAAATACTCAAAAAATTAGACATTGTGGATGTTATATCCTCATACATAGATTTGCAGAGGTCTGGTAATAACTATAGAGCGAGGTGCCCTTTCCATCCGGACGATACTCCTTCCCTCTTTGTTTCCCCATCAAAGGGTATATGGAAGTGTTTTGGTTGCGGAGTGGGGGGAGATGCTATAAAGTTTGTGGCTCTCTATGAGAATATAAGCTATACTGAAGCACTCTTGGAATTGGCTAAAAAGTATAAACTGCCAGTAAAGGTTCAGTTCAAGAAGAAGGACGATAAGGTGTTGAGCGCACTGAGTATGGTGGCTGAATACTATCATAGAAACCTTAGGGAAAATCCTCAAGTTTTAGAATACCTCAAAAACAGAGGCATTCAGGAGAGGACTATAAAAAAGTTCCAGCTTGGCTATTCCCCTTCTTCCGAGCAATTGGTTAGCTTTTTAAAGGGAAACCAAATTTTGGAAATTTATGAAAAAACGGGAAACATTACAAAGATAGATGAAAAACACTACAAGGACCTTTTTGCAGGTAGGTTAATAATCCCTATAAGGGATATTAAAGGAAATGTGGTAGGCTTTGGTGGTAGGTCTCTGACAGAATCCAACCCTAAATACTTGAACTCTCCAGAAACGGAAATTTTCAAAAAGAAAGAAATCCTTTATGGCTTCTATGAAGGGTTAGCCTATACGAAAGAGAGGAAAAGAATAATAATTGTAGAAGGATACTTTGATGTTATGAGTATGCATCAGGAAGGTTTTTCAGAGACTGTAGCACCCATGGGCACCTCCCTTGGATCAGATCATGCCAGGATAATATCAGCTTATGCAAAAGAAGTTATCCTAATGTTTGATGGGGACGAAGCGGGAAGAAGAGCTATAAGACAAACCATACCTTATCTTCTAAGGGAAGGTTTGAATGTTAAAGTTTTTTTGCTTCCAGAAGGGGAGGATCCAGACACCTTTGTAAAAAAGCAAAAGAAAGAACTTCAAAACGCACTGAAAGAGGCAAGGGACATCTTCAGTTGGCTGTTGGCAAAAAAAGACAGTAAAGCCGTAGAGGATTACCTATACTTTTGCGGTTTTGTTAAAGATAAACTCTATCAAATTGACCTTTTAACTACCCTTTCTAAAAAAACCAACATACCCGTTTCTGTCCTTGCGGATAAACTGCCCAAACATCAAGAAAAACCAAAGGAGCAAGCAAAGGAAAAGCTTAGTTTTCACGAAAGGGTTTTCCTTTTTGGATTGTATAATGGTTTGGGAAATAAAGAAGATCTATACAAACTCAACCTATCGCCGTATGCCATGGAGCTTGCAGAAGCTATACTTAGGGAGGACTATCACCTTGTGCCAGAGGAGATAAAAAATCAAAGCCTTTACAATTTAGAGAGAGCTTTTGAAGAAAGTTTAAAGCATCTGATGATAAAGGGTAAAGTGGAAGAAAAAACAAGCTTGCAGGAAATAAGGCAAAGAAAGACCACAGTCAGACTAAGAGGAATAAAAGAGGATTTATAATACTCTTTGCAGGAGGTAAGGTATGGATAGAAAGCTTTTGGAGAATTTAACTGTCCAAAGGGAAAGTCCAGAGTATCTTCAAATAAGCATGGCTGCTGCTATGACCTTGGGTATAGTGCCGGGACAGTTTTATAGAAATACAAAACTTAGTTGTATAAATACGCTTCTGACCTATCCTTCCGGATGCCATGCTACCTGTGCTTACTGTGGTCTTCAGAAGGCAAGGGAAGTGGAATACTCAAAGAAGAACTTCATCAGGGTTGAGTGGCCTACGGTAAAGCTGGATGAGATAATAGATAGGGCAGAAAAGGTAGGACATGTAGAAAGACTGTGCATAGCCCAGATAACTCACCCAAGAGCCATAAG
>CAZZKD010000010.1:0-6693 GCA_964655095.1 uncultured Thermocrinis sp. | reverse complement strand
CTCTGTTTATGAAGAGTTTAACAAGATGGTCTCTTTGGGAGAGCTAAAGCCAAAGTTTGAGTTGGTGGTGCGCATAAGGTCTCCAAGACGGTTTAATCTAATGATCCCGGCGGAATTTCTGTATGAGTTTATAGAAGAAGTAAGATACAGAGTAAATAAGGGTTTAAGGGTAGCAGAAGAGCACACAAGGGAAGCGGGCAGGCTTTCAGAAACAGAAACTGGCAAAGTGATAAACAAGCTTAGGGAAAAATACAGAGAAGCACTCCGAAGTGGAATAATAGACAGTAAAGAAGATGCGGATGTTTTATTGCTTGCCTACGAATTGGACGGAATCCTCGTAACAGGAGATGAAGGACTACATCGTTGGGCAGACAGGGTTGGAATAAAGCTCGTAGACCCAAAGAGCTTTAGATACATCTTGGAAAGCTTAGCAGGTATTAGATGATAGCTATCATATTGCATACTTTAAAAATCTTCTTATCTTTTGACTAAAACTTTTTAAGGAGGTAAGCCATGCAGCAAGCAGTTTATAACTTTTTTGCTACAGAGAGGGCAGTACAAGAGGTGACACGTATAGCGAAGGAGAACAACATAGCAGAGCCTATCCTAAGGATAAGGGTTGTCCCAGGAGGTTGCTCTGGGTTCCAATACGCTATGGGCTTTGACGACACCATAGAGGAAGGAGATTTCGTCTTTGAATTTCCTGGACTGAAAATAGCCATAGACCAGTTCTCTATGCCATACGTAAATAACGCAGAGCTTGACTATGTAATGGACTTTATGGGCGGTGGTTTTACAATAAGGAACCCGAACGTAACTGGAACTTGCGGTTGTGGAAACAGCTTCTCCTGCGGATAAGCTTATTCCCCCCTCTGGGGGGTCTCCACCACATACACTTCTACTTCTTCAGGTGCTAACTTTTCTAAGGAAATAAGTAGTTTATAGGGATTGCTAACTTGGACCTTAAGGGTATGTTTTCCCGCAGGCAAGCCCCTAACATCCACAAAAGGTTTAACTCTATCTATCATATCCGTTGATACTAACCTTTCTATAAAGGCTATCTTCATCCTGACTTTTTTTCTGGAGAGCTTATACGTGTATTTTTGCTCTGTGTTTCTTATTTCCAGTTCCTTTTCTATGGATATCACCGACTTTGTTCCAAAATTGACTGCAAACCAAAAAAGAAAACCTATGATTAAAGCCAAGGCTTTGTAGTGAAGGTCTTCCAAAAAGAGCTTCCTCAACATGCTAACTGTTCTAAATGTTCGTAAAACTCAGGATAGGAAATTGCTACACAATCTGGATCGTCTATGATTGTTTCACCTTCTGCTACAAGTCCTGCAATGCTAAAGCTCATAGCTATTCTATGATCTCCGTAGGTCTTTATGACAGCTCCCTTAAGATATTGTCCTCCTTCTATAGAAAAACCATCCTCATATTCTTCTACCTTAGCACCCATTTTCCTTAAGTTCTGCACTATAGCCTTAATTCTGTCACTTTCTTTTACCCTCAGCTCTTGCGCACCCCTTACTGTAGAAACCCCATCCGCAAAAGCCATAAGTATGGCAAGGATGGGAATTTCGTCTATTAGAGTTGGCACCTCTTCTTCTTTAACCTGAATAGGCTTTAGCGTATCTGCGTATCTAACGTATATGTCCGCTACCTGTTCCCCAGATATTTCCCTAAGATTTTCATAGCTCAACTTTACTCCCATTTCTCTTAGCTTTCTAAAGAAGCCGTCCCTTGTGGGATTTATAAGCACATCTTTTAGCAAAACTTCACTACCCTTCAAAAGAACTGCACCCGCAGCAAAAAAGGCGGCAGAAGAAGGATCTGCGGGACAAACCACATAGGCAGGCTTAAGAGTCTGTCCTCCTTCTAACTTTACTACCCTTCCTTTGTCCGTATCGTAAGATACAAGTTCCACACCCATAGCCTTTAGCATTCTTTCCGTGTGATCCCTTGATAAGTAGGGTTCATAAACCTCTGTTATACCCTCAGCCCTTAGACCGGCAATAAGAATGCAGGACTTTACCTGGGCAGAAGCCTTTTTGTTAAAGATTGAAATACCTTTCAAATGGCCTCCTCTTACCGCTATGGGTAGTTTATCTCCCTTCTCCCTACCGTCTATTTTTGCGCCCATTTCCCTTAGGGGTTCCACAACGCGCAACATAGGTCTTCTTTTCAAACTTTGATCGCCTGTTAGCACTGAAAAGAAAGGTTGAGTGGAAAGCACACCTAACATAAGCCTTGCGGTAGTCCCCGAGTTTTTTGCATTTAGAATTTTTGTTGGTTCCTTTAGCAAAAAGTTTGACCCCTTTATTTTTAAGGTCTTGCCCTTCTTAACAATCTTAACACCTAAGGCTTTTATTATGCTTAGCGTAGCTAATGTGTCTTTGGACTCAAGCCAGTTTTCCACCACACTTTCGCCTTCTGCCAAGGAAGGTAGAATAACCGCCCTGTGGGAGATAGACTTGTCAGACGGAACCCTTAACTCTCCCTTCAAACAACGGACTTTCTGTATGATCTTCACACTTTACGATTATAAGAGATTTCAGGTCTTCTTTGCTTACAACTTGTATCCTCTTTTGAGGCCGGGTAAGTTTATAATTTTTTCTCTATGAAAGACATCAAAGAATATAATCACTTAGAAGTTGAGAGCAAACACTCCCAAAGATGGCTATCCTTAGCCATATACCACAGTCCAAAGCCTAATCCAAAGAATAGATTTTCGGTGGTTATTCCACCGCCTAATGTGACCGGGTCCCTTCATATGGGGCATGCTCTTAACATAACCCTTCAGGACGTAGTCTGTAGATGGCAAAGAATGCTTGGCAAAGATGTGGTTTGGGTTCCAGGGTTTGACCATGCGGGTATAGCTACGCAATACGTGGTGGATAAAAAGGTGCAGGAGGAAGGAAAAAACAGGCTTGAAATGGGAAGGGAGGAGTTTCTAAAGAGGGTGTGGGAATGGGTGCCACAGTCAAGAAACAGCATAAGGGATCAGCTTGTAAAACTTGGTGCCAGCGTAGATTGGAAAAGAGAGAGATTTACCTTGGATGAGGGCTTTTCAAGGCTTGTTAGATATGCCTTTAAAAGGCTTTACGAAGAAGGTTTGATATACAGAGGGGAGTACATAGTAAATTGGTGTCCTAAGGACCTTACTGCCCTTTCGGACCTTGAGGTGGAACACGAAGAGGAAGAGGGAAAGCTCTATTACATAAGGTATCCGTTGGAGGGAGAAGAAGGGTTCATAACCGTTGCAACCACAAGACCGGAAACTATGCTTGGAGACACCGCGGTAGCGGTCCATCCAGAGGACGAAAGATACAAAGCTCTTGTAGGCAAAAAAGTTAGACTTCCTTTTGTAAATAGAGTAATACCCATAATAGCGGACGAGAGGGTTAAGCCCGAGTTTGGAACGGGGGCAGTAAAAATCACTCCAGCTCACGATCCTTTGGACTTTGAGATTGGTAAAACCCATGGGCTTGAAATGGTGCAGATAATGGATGAGTTTGCAAGGATCAACGAAAATGGGGGAGAGTTTGCGGGGCTTGACAGATACGAGGCAAGAAAAAGGATAGTGCAAAGATTAGAAGAACTTGGTCTTCTTGAGAAGGTAGAAAACCACAGACACAGCGTAGGAAAGTGCTACAGATGTAA
This sequence comes from uncultured Thermocrinis sp., assembly GCA_964655095.1. Classification (GTDB taxonomy): domain Bacteria; phylum Aquificota; class Aquificia; order Aquificales; family Aquificaceae; genus Thermocrinis. The sequence goes on along the minus strand of CAZZKD010000010.1, from coordinate 3,030 downwards.
AACTGTCCTTGAGCCTATGGTATCCACTCAGTGGTTTGTCAAAGTTTCGGACCCAAGGATAAAAGAAAGGGCAGTGCAGGCGGTGCTTGGATTCCTTCAGAAAAAAGGAAAAGAAACTAACCTTCAGATCTTATACACCCAGGGGTTGGAGGTCACCCTAAGGGTAGTAAAGGACCATCAAACAAAGCTTGTGGTTTTCATAAAGGAAGGCGTGGAGTTTGTGGTGGGGAAAAAGGACGGAGAAATATCCTATATTTACGTTCCCGAAGGCAGAGAGGACCTGTTGCAGATCGCAAAGGATCTTGGTGAACAATTCAGCAAAGCTAACCTTGTAGTCAAAGTCAAAGATGGTGCGGTTCTTATAAGGGAAGGTTTGGAGGAAAAGCTAACTGGCAGTCTTCTTTTCATTGCAGACCAGGAGGGGCTGAAATTAGAAGACAAGCTTTTGGAGAGTGGAGAAGTATTTTTGGAGGCGGTTCAAAAGTCTTTAAAGGTCAAGTGGGAAAGAAATCAAAAGGTTTGGGAAGAGGAAAGAAGAGTTCGCTTTGTGCCGGAAAATTGGAAAAAGATATACCTTCAGTGGATGGAAAATTTAAGGGACTGGTGCATATCCCGTCAGATATGGTGGGGGCATAGGATACCCGTTTGGTATTGCAAAGATTGCGGACATATAAACGTTTTTACAGATGACGACTTTGACCGAGTTTATGACAAACTTATTTTCAACCTTCTTGCGGACGGAAAAATAAAGGAAGAATTTACACCAGAGGAGGTAGAAGCGGTTTTAAAGTCTCCATCCTTTGTCCATCCAGAGCTAACCGTGCTTGAATTTTACAAAAAGTTTGTCTTTCACAAATACCACGCTACGGATGTCTCTGCCCATTCCCTTAGGCTTTTCTTTACGCAAGACCTCAATCCCACCGCACTAATAACAAACAGAAGGAGCAGATATAGGTATAACCCTCAAACAAAAAAGTTTAGGTTTGTGCTTTATTGTAAAAAGTGTGGGTCGGAAAATCTTGAGTGGGAAAGGGATGTGTTGGATACTTGGTTTTCCTCTGCCCTCTGGCCCTTTGGAGTCTTTGGCTATCCCGAAAACACGGAGGATCTAAAGAGCCTTTATCCAACTAACCTTCTTGTGACGGGCTTTGACATAATCTTCTTCTGGGTTGCCCGAATGATCATGATGGGAATGTTTTTTATGGAAGACCTTCCCTTTGAGGATGTTTATATACACGCTCTTGTGAGGGACGAAAAAGGACAGAAGATGTCAAAAACAAAAGGAAACGTCATAGACCCACTTGATATCATAGAAAAATACGGTGCGGATGCTCTAAGATTTACCTTAGCCATTCTTACCCAGCAAGGAAGGGATGTAAGGCTTTCGGAGAAAAGGTTTGAAGGGTATAAACACTTTGCCAACAAGCTTTGGAACGCAGGAAGGTTTATACTTCTAAACCTGGATGAGGACATTTTGTCCAAGATGCCCTACATGGCACCACCAAGGTGGGAAGACCTGTGGATCCTTACGCTTTTGAACGAAACCACCCAAAAGGTGAATAAAGCCCTTGAGGAATACGAGTTTTCCTTGGCCTGTCAGAGCCTTTACGAGTTTGTCTGGTCAGAGTTTTGCGACTGGTATATAGAGATGAGTAAGTTGAGGCTCTATGCGAAGGCTCAAAGCGAAGAGGAAAAAGACAGGATAGAGAAGGAAAGCATAACCGCTCAAGCCTTTCTTTTGATGGTGTTTGACAGGATCCTAAAGCTTCTTCATCCCTTCATGCCCTTCATAACCGAAGAACTCTACCATCATCTTCCCACTTCAAACAAAGAAAGCCTTTCCCTTGAGAGCTATCCCACCTACAACCCTCAGGAAGTGTATCCGGAAGCAAAGGAGAAAGTAGAAAGGCTAAAGCAGATAATCACATCCATAAGGTCCCTTAGGAGCGACCTAAGGATAGAGCCTTCTAAAAAGATAAAGCTTTTCTACAAAGCGAACCAATCTTTGGAGTTGGTAAAAGCCTTTGAAGACTACATAAAGGCTCTGGCAAAGGTGGAGGAGCTTGTGGAAGTTTCCGACAGACCCTCTGGCTGTATAGCAGGTTTTTCAAAGGACTTTGAATTCTTCATACCGGTAGAAGGAAACGTAAATGTTCAGGAGCTTTTGCAGTCTTACAGCAAAAAACTTTCGGAAGTGGAGAAGACCTTGGACACTTTCCAAAAAAGACTGGAAAATCCCCAATTCTTAGAAAAGGCACCGGAGGAGGAAGTGGAAAAAGTAAAACAAGCGGTCCAAGAGCTGTCCCAAGAAAAGGAAAAGATAAAGTCCCTCATAGAGCTTTTGGAAGAGGTAATGTCAGGCTCTCAGATCTCTAATTAGCTTTTCTATTCTTTCCCTTAGTTCGTCCCTTATTTTTCTGAAAAACTCAAGCCTTTCTTCCTCTGAACCTTCGGCTTTTGCGGGGTCCGGAAGGCTCCAATGTTCCCTTTTTGCACCCGGCACAAAGGGACAATTTTCGGCCGCGTCATCGCAAAGGGTTATAACCAAGTCAAGTTCTCCGTAAGGTATGTTCTGTAAGGACTTAGGATATTGAGAAGAAATATCTATACCTACCTCTGCCATAACCTTTATTGCTAAGGGATTAACAGAGGAAGCAGGATTGGAGCCTGCGGAGTAAATTTCTAAATGTTTGTTGTATAGCTTAGCAAAATGTTTGGCAAAGCCTTCGGCTATCTGACTTCTGGCAGAATTTCCCGTGCATATAAAGGCTATCTTCATCTAAGATTATATTTTAAGCTATGGCCAAGTTAAAGGAAGATGCCTTTAGGCTTAAAACCTCTCTAAAGCCTGCGGGAGACCAGCCAAAGGCTATTGAGGAGCTTCTTGAAGGGCTAAGGCAAGGCGTAAAAGAACAGGTGCTTTTGGGTGCAACCGGCACAGGAAAGACCTTTACCATAGCCAACGTCATAGCCAAGTACGGAAAGCCAACCCTTATAATAGCCCACAATAAAATCCTTGCAGCCCAACTC
>CAZZKD010000009.1:0-7382 GCA_964655095.1 uncultured Thermocrinis sp. | reverse complement strand
ATTTGAAGCGGACTTAGTCCAAAAAGGTCTCTCTGTCTATAAGGGCAAATTGGGGCAGAAGGTTGCCAGCGAACTGATAAGTGTCTTTGATGATGGATCCCTTCAGGGTAAAAATGGCTACTTTGTGGTGGATGACGAGGGTGTCCCTTCCCAAAGGACTGTGCTTATAGAAAACGGTTATTTATTGGGCTATATGTATGACAGACTCTCTGCCATGAAAGAAGGGAAACAATCCACCGGAAACGGAAGAAGGCAAAGCTATGCTCACATTCCAATAGTTAGGATGACAAACACTTTCATAGCCAGCGGTAAGGACAATCCAGAGGATATAATAAGGGATACTAAAAAAGGAGTGTTTGTGGTTAAAATGGGAGGAGGAGAGGTCAATACAGTAACTGGAGATTTCGTCTTTGAAATTATGGAGGGATATATGATAGAAAATGGGGAGATAACCTATCCCATAAGGTCTGCTACTCTAATAGGCAATGGTCCAAAGGTATTGCAGGATGTGGATGCGGTGGGTTGGGATCTGGGTTGGAGCATAGGTACGTGTGGTAAAGACGGACAGGGTGTGCCAGTATCGGACGCTCAGCCCACTCTTAGGATAAGATCTTTGGTTTTAGGCGGAACGGAGGTTTAATTATGAAAGGAATCCTTGATTTACTACCTTTTTTGCTTTTTTTTGCGGTGGTTCTGCTTTCGGTTTTTGGAGGTGATATACTAAAAATCCTTGGAGGTGTTGTTATGGGCTTTTCTCCACTGATAGTTATAGCTATTTTGGTTGTTATATTCTTAGCTGCAGCTGTAAAGATAGTTCCTGAGTATCAGAGGGCGGTTATCTTCAGGTTGGGTAGGGTGATAGGTGCAAAGGGTCCAGGCCTTTTTATACTCATCCCCATCATAGACAAAATGGTAAAGGTGGATTTAAGGACGGTCACTTTAGACGTGCCTACACAAGACATAATCACAAAAGACAACGTCTCTGTTAGTGTGGATGCGGTGGTGTATTTTAGGGTAGTGGATCCAGTAAAGGCCATTGTGGAAGTAGAGAACTACCTTTACGCCACTTCCCAGATAGCCCAAACTACTCTTAGAAGCGTGTGCGGTTCGGTGGAGTTAGACGAGCTTTTGGCAGAGAGGGAAAAGCTAAACATCCAGCTTCAGGAGATAATAGACAGACAGACGGACCCTTGGGGTGTAAAGGTGGTTGCCGTGGAGCTAAAGAAGATAGACCTTCCGGAAGAGCTAAGAAGGGCGATGGCAAGACAGGCTGAGGCAGAGAGAGAAAGAAGAGCAAAGATCATCACCGCTGAGGCAGAATATCAAGCGGCGCAAAAGCTGGCAGACGCTGCAAAAATCTTAGCTTCAGAACCATTGGCATTACAGCTTAGATACTTAGAAACCATACAGAATACCGTATCTAAACCGGGGAACACAGTGCTTGTACCTCTACCTATAGAGATACTCTCTTACATCACGAAGGGCGTCGGTGAAATACAAGGTAAAGGTCAATAGAGCTGGGTTATTTTTCATAGGTATAAGCATATTTCTGGGAATATCGGCGGTAAATACTTCTAACAATCTTTTGTATTTGGTGGTTTCCTTTTTGCTCTCTTTTATGCTTATTTCTGGTCTTCTTTCTTTGTATAACTTAAAGGGCTTGGAGGTTCAGCTTATACCACCAAGGGAAGTTTATGCGGAAAGGTTGGAAAGATTTAGAATAATCGTAAAAAACAGAAAGAGTTTTCCATCCTTTACCATACTGGTTGAACAAGGACAAAGTAGAGTATTCTTTCCGTTGATAAAAAAAGAGCAAGAAGAAAGTATAGCTCTTAAATTCCCAAAGAGAGGTTTTTACGAAAAAATAAGCCTGAAGATCTCTTCGTCCTTTCCGGTGGGGCTTTTTGAAAGGTATTACGTTGAAGAAATTCCCATAAGGTTGGTAGTTTTCCCAAAGCCGATAATGGTAAAACAAAAGCTTACGGTGGAAGGCACATACAAAGGAGATTTACTAAAGATAACCAAAAAGTTAGGTTACGATCAGATTCGGAATGTTAGGGAATACAGGGGAGAACCTATAAAGTTCGTGCATTGGAAGCTTTCCGCAAAGCTGGATAAGTTTTTTGTAAAAGAGTTTGTTTCCGAAGAGAGCCCTCCCGTTGTCCTGAGCTTAGACACCGTGGATGGTGATCTGGAGGAGAGGATCTCAAAACTCAGTTATCTTGTGCTTGACTTTTTAAGAAGGGGCTCACCGGTAGGTTTAAAGCTTGGAGACCTTTTTTTGAAACCATCCACTGGAGAAGAACATAAAAGAAGGCTCCTAACAGAGTTAGCTCTCTTCGGTAACAGCCCTGGGATAAGAACCTAATAGCTTTACCATCTGGGTCCTTTCCTTTAGACTTTCTATAGCCAGTTTCACGTTTTCATCCTCTGCGTGTCCTTCTAAATCTACAAAAAACACATAATCCCAAGCCTTTTTCCTTGAGGGTCTTGATTCAATTTTTGTAAGATTTACTCCGTATATGTAAAAGCTTTCCAAAGCTTTGTATAGCGCGCCTGCTTCGTCCTTAACTGCAAATATCAAACTTGTTTTATCTTTTCCTGTCCTTTTCACATCCCTTTTTCCGAGCACCAAAAAACGAGTGTAGTTGTTCAAGCTGTCTTGGATGTTCTCCGCCAGTATGTTTAGGTGGTAGGTGTAGGCTGCTACTTCACTGGCAATGGCACCTGCTCCCTCCTTTTCCAAAACTATTTCGCAAGCTCTGGCAGTGCTTTCAGTTTCAACAAGCTTGGCATGACTGAGGTTTTTCTCCAACCAATTTCTACATTGAGCCAACGCTTGCCTGTGGGAATAAACCTCCTTTACCTCTTCCAAAGAGAATACGTTGGAAAGAAGATGGAGTTTTATGGGTATTACCACTTCCCCCACAATTTTTACGTCAAACTCTAAGAACATATCAAGGGTATAATTTACAACTCCCTCCGTGGTGTTTTCTACAGGCACAACTCCGTAATCTACCCTTTCTGTTTCAACTTCCAAGAACACATCCCTTATGGTAGGAACTGGGATGTAATATGCGGATAAGCCAAAGTGTTCCAAAGAAGCCTGATGGGTAAAGGTAGCCTTTGGACCAAGGTAAGCGATCCTTAGCTCCTTTTCCAAGGAAAGACAAGCAGACATTATCTCCCTGAAGACGTGTCTTATTGCTTCTGAAGGGAACACCTCACCATAGACTTCCCTGTTGATTTTTATAGCCTTTTCTATAACCTCCCTCTCCCTTTCTGGAGAATAAACCTCCAGCTTGAGCTTTTTTTTAATCTCCCCTATAGCCTTTGCTAGCTCGGCCCTTTTGTTGAGAAGCTTTATGATTTCCTCATCTATAAGGTCTATCTCTCTCCTTAGTTTGCTCAGCTCTTCCATAATGGTGAAAGATACTTTGGTTTGTCCTTTAAGCTATCAAGCAATAAATGGTGTTCTTTGTTTTTTTGCTTCCAATGTTTTCTTCTCTTTCTGTATATTTCCCTTAGGTATTCCTTTAACTTAAGGCTGGGATACTTACCTTTGGCTATTTTGTGCAGATGCCACCACCACTTTTCTATGGGCTGGCTTTGGTCATCCTCCAAAGGTTCATCGCTTGACTCCATAAGTTCTATAAACTTATGCACGTTTTGAAGAAGCTTTCTGTCTGTCTTTATCACGTAAGGGCTTTCTTCCAAACCCTCCTGATAAATCCTTTCTCTAAGGTTTATTATCAAACTCGGATATCCTACCCCATACTTCATCAACATTTCCAACTCCGCATAATACACATAGTCAATCTCTAAGTTGTCCCTGATTAATATCATAATGAATAATTATACACCACCTGGTAAGCTTTGTAAGAGCTTCTTACGTTGGGACCACTAACCACATACTTAAAACCTAAGCTTAAAGCAATCTCTTTTAGTTTTTCAAACTCTTCTGGAGTGTAATACTTTACCACTGGATGATGTTTTACCGAAGGTTGGTAATACTGTCCAATTGTCAGAATATCACAATCCACACTCCGCAGGTCTTCCATAACCTTGATTATTTCATCTTCTCTCTCACCAAAGCCCAATATTAGTGCAGACTTAGTGTATATGGTGCTTCTGAGCCTTTTGGCATGTTTGAGAAGATTTAAACTCCTCTGATAGTCTGCACCTTTTCTTACTTTATCGTAAAGTCTTGGGACTGTTTCCACGTTGTGATTTAGCACGTCCGGTTTTGCATCCAAAACTACTTTTAGCGAGTCATAAGAGCCTCCAAAGTCTGGAATAAGAACTTCAACTTTAATACCTTCTATGTTTTCCTTTAAAACTCTTATACACTTAGCAAAGTGTGAAGCTCCGCCATCTTTTAGGTCATCCCTTGTAGGAGAGGTAATGACCACGTATTTTAAGTTTAAAAGCTTAACCGTTTCCAAAAGCCTGTAAGGCTCCTCCTCATCCACAGGGAGGGTTTTACCCCTTTTGAGATTGCAAAAACTACACCCTCTGGTGCAAGTATTTCCTAAAATCATGAAGGTAGCAGTGTTTGCACTAAAACACTCAGATATGTTTGGACATCTTGACTCTTCACAAACAGTGTGAAGTTTTGCATTTCTTAGGAGCTTTTTTAGTTGGTGGGTTTTACTGAGGATTAACACAGGCTTGGGCATTTTGGATTATAATTATAAATCTGAAGGCGCATAGCTCAGTTGGCAGAGCGCTGGCCCGACACGCCAGAGGTCGGCGGTTCAAGTCCGCCTGCGCCTATTTAAAAATTACCCAACCATTCTCCAAAGCTTTCAAAAAAGGCTTTTATTAGCTTCTCTGAAGGTTCAAGTTGAACCACGATTATATTACCCCTTTTGCCCACCACTACGCCGTTCTTTAACTCTGTTGGCAATACAGAGAAAAGGTGATTATTTATAACTGAGCTTATACCTAAATATTCTTCAAACTCCTCTTTTTCTGTGCTTATAAGCAGGTCAAAATTCCCATCTTGAACAACTTGAGCATGCAGGTTTTTCAGGTATTCCTCAATCAGCTTTTTAAAGCGTTCGTCTGTTCTTATAAAAACTCTTTTACCTTCCAAAGACTTCCCCCACTGAGACTTTCCACCCGATTTTTCCAAAAGTTTTATTTCCTGTATAACCATACTACTGTCTAAGCCCTTACACATATCATAGACCGTCAGCAGAGCTACCGACACCGCAGTCAGAGCTTCCATTTCATAACCAGTTTTGGACGTTCCAAGGACTGTAGAAAAAACTTCCAAGTAGTTTTTCCCAACTTTTACTTCCACTTCAACATGTTCAAAGGAGATGGGATGGCAAAAGGGTAGGAGTTCTGCAGTCTTCTTGCTTGCCATTATGCCAGCTAATCTACACGCAGACAGCACATCCCCTTTCGGAATTTGCCCACTTAGGATCCTTTGCACAGTATCTTCTTTTAGGGAGATCTTGCCATAAGCTTTGGCAAACCTAAGGGTTATGGGTTTTGTGGATACATCTACTGTTCGCATATTAACCTTTTAGAGTTCCCAAAGGTCTGAGCCTTAGCACAAGCTTTGCAATACCCAAAGCATCCACCACCTTTACTACTTCGGAAACATCCTTGTAAGCTTGAGGGATCTCTTCGGCTACTGTTCCTTTACCCCTCGCCACCACAACCAAGCCCTTAAGGACCTTTTCCAATCCCTCTTTTCTTACAAATTCCTTAGCTTTAGTTCTTGACATCAATCTACCTGCACCGTGGCATGCGGTCCCAAAGCTAACATCCATGCTCTTGTTTTGTCCAACCAAAAGGAAAGAATACCTTCCCACGTCCCCCGGTATTATAACGGGTTGGCCTACCTTCCTGTAAGCGGGAGGCACTTCAGGGTTAAAGGGTGGAAAGGCTCTGGTAGCACCTTTTCTGTGAACCACCAACCTTAGGACTTTACCATCTACTTTGTGTTCTTCTATCTTTGCTATGTTGTGTGCCAAATCGTATATTAGCCTGTAGCCTAATTCGTCCCAAGATAATCCAAAAAACCTCCTTATTGTGTCTGCAGTTAGGAACCCAAGGATCTGTCTGTTAGCAAAGGCATAGTTTGCTGCGCTGTTCATAGCCTTAAAGTAATCCTGACCTTCTGGAGAATTAAAGGGCATGCACGCCAGTTGCATATCTGGAATATCTATCCCGTATTTCTTCAGCGCATCCTTTGCTACCTTCAAGTAATCCACGCACACCTGATGACCAAAACCCCTTGAACCAGAATGAACCATAATGCACACTTGACCAAGGCTAAGCCCAAGCTGTTCTGCAACTTCCTCATCATAGATCTCGTCTATGGTTTGAATCTCCACAAAGTGATTGCCAGAACCAACTGTGCCAAGCTCATCTGAACCCCTTTCGTAAGCCTCCTTTGATACCTTAGATGGATCAGCATTTGGAAGAGCTCCAAAGCTTTCTATATGCTCAAGGTCTTCTTCAAAGCCAAAACCGTGTTCAACAGCCCACTTGGCTCCTTTTACAGCCACCTCTTCCATTTGGGATCTTGTAAGCTTTATCTTTCCCGTAGAACCAACCCCTGCGGGCACCGCCTTCAGTATCTCTTCCATAAGTTCCTTTCTTACGGGATACACCTTATCTGCGGTGAGATTGGTGGCTATGAGCCTAACTCCACAGTTTATGTCGTATCCCACAGACCCTGGGCTTATTATTCCCCCTTCCTTTGGGTCAGTTGCCATAACACCCCCTACAGGGAAACCGTATCCCACATGAACGTCCGGCATGACGTATATAGCCTTCTTTACTCCCGGCAAAGTTGCGGCGTTTGCCGCCTGTCTTATAGCATCTTCTTCTAAGATCTCAAAGAGCCTATCGCTCAGGTAAAAATACACGGGCACTTTTTGTCCTTGAACGGTGTTTTCTTTTAGTTTATAAACGTATGGTTCAACTTCAACAAGCTCTTCTTTTAGCCCCATAAGCTTATAATTTAAGCTTTTTGCTAAACCTTGTGATAGAATAGGATTTTATGCTGTTGAAAGAGTATAATCCCTACCTTGAGTATAAAGATGGAGAGCTTCATTTAGAAGGTGTTTCTTTGAAAGAGTTGGCAAAGGAATACGGCACCCCGCTTTATGTCTATAGTGCTTCTTACATCAGAGACAGGGTAAGAGCCTACAGGCGGGCTTTTCCAGAGGCTCTTATATGCTATGCAGTAAAGGCAAATTTTAATCCTTCAATAATAGCCTTAGCTAAGGAGGAAGGAGCTGGTGCGGATGTAGTTTCTGGTGGTGAGCTTTATTTGGCTTTAAAGGCGGGTGTGGATCCTTCCAAAATAGTCTATGCGGGTGTGGGAAAGACAGTTCAAGAAATAGAGTTTGCGGTTA
>CAZZKD010000008.1:0-1955 GCA_964655095.1 uncultured Thermocrinis sp. | reverse complement strand
TGTCTCCCAATGTTTTCAGCTTGTCAGTTGAATATGTGAATGGGTTGGGGTTTCTTACGTGCCTATAGGGGATTGAAACTGGCTTCCAAAAACCCTTTTATCTCAAACTCAGTTTTTTCTTACATGTCTATAATTGGCTATAGATTTTTCAGAAAAAGCTATGTGCTTGGTTAATTTCTCACCCGACGTGTATTAATATATAATTTTATCATGTGGAAAAAATAAATGCTAAATTTAGATAATCCCAGGTTTGACTCAATCTGAGAAGGTGAACAAATGAGGTTTGCATCTGTTGATGTGGGTTCTTATTCCTGTAGGTTTAGCGTGGCAGATTTTTCCAATTCCTTCCAGCTGATCTACGAAGAGGGTAATATCACAGCCTTGGCAACTGGTCTAAAAGATGGAAATTACCTTCTGGAAGAAAGGATGGAGGAAACCCTAAAAGTAATAAAGCACTATATCTCAAAAGCAAAAGACTTAAAGGTAGATAGGATAGTTTTAGTTGGAACTGAAGCTCTTAGAAAAGCAAAGAATTCTGAAGATTTCTTAAAAAAGGTAAAGGAAGAAACAGGCCACGAGCTAAAGGTTATAAGCTCAGAAGAAGAGGGAAGCTTGGCTTTTTTAGCTGTTGCCTTTTCTTTAAAACCCGAGGGTAATTTCTGCATCATAGACCAAGGGGGCGGTTCTACGGAGTTTGTGTGTGGAAAAGGGTTTAAGGTTGAATACATACGATCTTTGCCCATAGGAATAGTCAACTTAACCGAAGAGTTTATAAAGAGCGATCCACCTACCAACTATGAGCTTGAGTCTTTAAAAAACTTTTTGGACGAGGCACTAAGTAAGGTAGTAAAACCTTGCGATACTTTGGTTGGCTTGGGTGGAACAATAACCACCATAAGTGCCATAAAGCATGGAGTATTTCCATACGAAGGAGAGAAGGTGCATGGAACTAAGCTTAGCTTAGACGATATAATGTTTTGGCTTGATACCTTAAGTGGTATGAAGGCAGAAGATAGAGTAAGGCACTTCCCTCACATAGAACCAAAGCGTGCCAAAGTGATCATTCCGGGGCTTATGATATTCTACAGGGCTATGATGCTGTTTGGTAAAAGAGAAATAGTGGTGAGCGATTGGGGTATTAAGGAGGGTGTTTTAATAAGGGAATATATGCGTAAGGAAGGTTTTTAAGAGGATTTCTTCCCAAAAAGAGAAGCTATCTTTGGAGCATATACAAAGCTTATGCTTCCAACGATTGAGCTTAAAAGCACCACAAGGAAAACAAAGGGCTGAGTTGTAGGAAGTAAGCTGGCAAATATAAGAGAGAACTCTCCTCTTGGCAAAAAGGAAAAGCTTGCTCTAATAGATGCCTTTTTGCCAAGTCCATAAAGTCTTGCTCCTATATACGTAGAGATCGCCTTTGTTATCAGGGATAGAATAAGAGCTGCGGACAAAATCAGTAGATCTTGCTCAAGGGCTATATCAGAAGTATAGGTAAAGCTGAAGAAGAATACGCCTAAGGCAAGCTCTTTCAAGTCCGAAAGTTTTTCTTCTATAGCCTTGTAAGTAAGACTTTGTTCTGGGACTATCACTCCAAGCAAAAAGGCTATCAGGGCAGAGGATACACCTAACCACTCTCCCATACCGCACAGCAGCAATAAAAAGCCCACCACCATGAAGGGAAAGATTGGTTCAGTGGCAATCTTATCTGCCCGATTAACCCCTCTATACGCCAGATCTCTAAGCAAGTAAAAGGCAAAGAAAACAAACACAAGAAAGATAACGCTTCTAAGCATTAGAAAGGTTTGATCCTCACCGCCATTCTTTATACCGCCAGACATCAAAGACAGAAGGATTACCGATACTAAGTCTTCAAATATTAGTATGCCTATGAGTAGGTCCGCTTCTGGAAATACCAGTCTTTTGTAATCAGACAAAAGCTTGGCTACTATGGACGT
>CAZZKD010000007.1:0-1639 GCA_964655095.1 uncultured Thermocrinis sp. | reverse complement strand
AATTTGAAACCATACAGTTTCTCTGTTTTCAAAGACTAAGTGAACTAAATCTCCAACAAAAACCCTCCTGTTTTTCTTAAGCTCTATTATTTCTTTCCGTTTTTGTTCCCTTATCTTTTCGTATTCGTAAATGTTTAGAATATCTCCCATTTCTATCTTCTTCATGTTCCGCTCCTTATTTTTTTATTTTCCGCCCCGCGGTGAGCGGGGCGCGGAAGGTTTTCAGGCTTTCAGGCTTTCTAAAGCCTTTTGGAACCTTCCTGCGTGGGACTTCTCAGCCCTTGCAAGGGTCTCAAACCACTCAGCTATGTCGTCAAAGCCCTCTTCCCTTGCTATCTTTGCAAATCCCGGATACATCTCAGTGTACTCGTAGGTTTCTCCTGCTATGGCTGCTTCCAAGTTCTGTTCCATGGTTCCTATGGGTTTTTCTGTGGCTGGATCTCCACCACCATACTTTTCCAGAAATTCAATGTGCCCAAAGGCGTGTCCAGTTTCACCCTCTGCAGTTTCTCTGAACACGTTGGCTATGTCTGGGTATCCTTCTATATCCGCCTTTCTGGCAAAATAGAGATACCTTCTGTTGGCTTGGGACTCGCCTGCAAAGGCATGCTTAAGGCATTCCAAAGTTTTGGTGCCTGCTAAGCTCTTGCTCATGGCTCTTACCTCCTTATAAGGTTTTAAGTTAATAGATATTATATGCAAATTTTTCTCATTTGTCAAGGGGACATGGAGGCTGGGGGGACGTCCTGATGGGGGATTTTTCGGACAACCTCAGGATGGCGGTTAGGAATAGTAAAAGCTACAAGAGTTCGTTGAATGTGGCCCAGTTTTTTAGCAGTTTAAGTCCCACTTTTTGGCTCTTTTCAGGGTGGAACTGAACCGCAAATATTTTTTCATACTTTACAGAGGATACAAAGTATTCCCCGTAATCTGTAAGAGTGAGAATCACCTCATCTCTCTTTGGCATCACCCTGTAAGAGTGGACAAAATAAACAAATTCGCCATCCTCTATTCCTTCCAAGACTTTTGATTCTCTCCTTTTCCAAAGTTGATTCCAGCCTATGTGGGGTATTTTTACTGTAGGTGGAAGAAGGACCACCTCTCCTTCTAAAACACCAAAACCCTTTTCTTCACCAAACTCGTAACTTCTCTCAAACAAAAGCTGAAGCCCTAAGCATATGCCTAAAAAGGGTTTTCCACTTTCTATGTGCAAGAGGATTGCGTCGTAAAGCCCCAATCTTTTCAAGTTGTATACGGCGTCCTTGAAAGCCCCCACTCCGGGCAGAACCACCGCCCTTGATTTTTTTACAGCCTCCGGATCGCTCGTTCTCAAAACTCTAAGACCCACATACTCCAAAGCCTTCTCTACGCTTCTTAGATTTCCCATTCCGTAATCCACGAGTGCGATCATAAAATAAAATCTATGATTCTCAAAAGTATAGTCCAATCTTGAGAAAGGGTATAACCCTTTTGGCTTACCTTTATGGATATGCTATAGGCTATAGCTTTTTCAGAAAAAGCTATGTGCTTAAGTAATTTCTCACCCAGCGTATAGCATGATATAATTAACAAATTATGAGACTACCAGAAAAATTGGTGGAACGTATTGCAGATAGGATTATAAAAGAGCTAACAGAAG
>CAZZKD010000006.1:0-6538 GCA_964655095.1 uncultured Thermocrinis sp. | reverse complement strand
TAAAGCTTTCCTTCACAAGCTTATAAATTTCTGTTTCCTTCATTCCTTCTTTTAGTCTATTGTAGATAAACCTTATGGCAGAACTTTGCATACGCATAAGGTATTTTAGTTTTTTGAGGTCTTCTGCTTGGCTAAAGGATAGTTTAAACTGTAGTGATACAAACACAGCGTGTTATATTATATTCCGCAGGGAAAGGTTAAGTGAATGGGAATTTTTGGACAAAACCGAAAAAGTAAAAAGAATAAAAATTTGAGTGCTTGTAATGGTTTTGTGATGAAGAAGAGAAAGAGTAATAGGCTTATGGAGAACTTATGAAACTTAAAAACTCTGTTAAGGATTTCCTCCATTGTTTTTAGTGTTTTGATCGGTCCAGCTAATAACCGCTAAAATTTGACATACTGCCTTTAGCTCTTAAGAATTCTTCTACCTTTTCTTCGGAGGATGCTATTTCTACGAGCTCTACTAAGTTCATAGTTCCCACCTCCCGAATAAATTATAACAAAGGTGGAATATTTTGAGCAATCACCTAAAACCTTCATTTCACAAGCCTTTCTAAAAGGGCAAGTGTGGAATTTTGTTGATAGAGTAAAAAGTAATAGGTTGCAAGCAGATTGTTATAGTTTGCTCTGGACTCAAGCATTTCCAACTGACTTGCTATTCCTAACCTGTATCTTTCGGTGGATAACCTCAAAGCCTCCTGAGCGGTTTCCAAGGAAGCTTTTACTGCGTTTATCTGCGATGTTATGGAATTTAGGGAAATGAGAACTTTATTCAAAGTAGCTTTTAGGTTGTATTCTAACTGCAGGTGATTTTCTCTTTGCTTTAGCAGTTCAAGCTCAGCTAAGGATACATCTGCCTTTCTTGAAAATCCGTCAAAGAGCCTGTAGTTTAGGCTTATGCCAAAAGAATATCCGCTCAACCACTCTGTGTTTCCTCTTAGATCCTTTCTGCCCGTGAATGCTTGATAGGAGGCGGAAGCGCTGAGGGTTGGGTAATACTGAGCCTTTTTCAACTCTACATTTTTCTCAGCCAACTCCACAGCCTTTCTGGAAGCTCTTAGGGTAGAGTTCTTTTCCAAAAGGGCTTGAAATAGTTTCTCTTGGTCTAATTCTACTTGCCTCATCTCCAAAATGCCCTCTGGGTCGGAGAGCTTTTCCAACCTTAGAAGGGACTTTAGTTCTTCCAGTGCCTGTAGGTATTCTCCTTTTGCCTGTTCCAACTGAGCCTTTGCTTGCTGAAGTTGGGACAATGCCCTTAGCAACTCAACTTTTGGCACAATCCCGGCGTTAAACTTTGCCTCCACGGTTTTGTAGTTTGCCTGCCAGTATTGAAGGTTTTCCTCATACAAGCTGATAAGTGTTTTTCTATACAGCAGGGCGTAAAAAAGGTCCTTTACCTCATACTCTAAGGTTCTTTCCACATCTTCCTTTAGAAGGATCTGAAGCTCCCTTTGAATGTTGGCTGACTTTATAAGCTCAAAGATTGTCTTGTCAAAAACGGTTTGATTTATCTGAAACACCGCTGTGTGCCTGTTGTTAGGTGTAGCACCAAGAGCTAAATCCTGACCTAAGTAGTTGTAGCTATACGAAAGGCTAACCTGAGGTAAAATATTAGCCTTGGCCTTTCTTAACTGCTCTTCAGCTTTTTTTATCTCAATTTCCGAAAGCTTTATCTGATTTGCCTGTTTTTTTGCTATCTCAACAGCTTCCTCTATGGTGATCGCAAAGGAAAGGCTAAGGTAAAAAAGAAAAAGCATTAAAAAACTCATTGTTTTATCTCCACTTTTGCACCTTCTCTAAGTATGGAAGCATTTTCGAGGGCTATTCTGTCCCCATCCTGAAGGTCCCCCTTTACGTAAGCTATTGCCCTTTCTTGTCTGAGCACCTGCACTTCCACGGGAACCACGCTACCGCCTTCTTCCACCTTCCATACTATTTTCTTTGTTCCTCTAAGGACTAATGCCCTTTCTGGCACCGCAAAGGCAGAGACTTTTTCCGTTGGCAAACTAACCACCGCAAACATACCGGGCTTTAGAAGATTTTTTGAGTTTTCCAGCCTTGCCTTTAGTGTGATTAACCTGCTTTGGTCCGCCACAGGAGAAACAAAGATTATAGAACCTTTGAAAACGCCAACACCATCCACTTCCACATCAACCAAAGTTCCAAGCTTTGCAAAAGAAACAAACTCCTGAGGTATTTGGAAAACTACTTTTATAGGGTCCAAGGTAACAAGCCTAAAAGTTTGGGTTTGGGTAGTCACATAATCGCCTAAGCTCACCAACCTTTGGGCTATGTATCCAGAAAAGGGCGCTCTCAGGGTCGCTTTTGAAAGCTGGAGTTTTATGTTTGCTATCTGAGCGTTTATGGAGTTTATTAGCTCTTCCTGAACCCTCAGCTGGACCAAGGCGTTTTCGTACTCCTCTTTGGCTATTAGGTCTCTCTCAAAGAGCATTTTTCTTCTTTCCACCAAAGCCTTTTGATTTTCATAGTTTGCTTTTGCCTGAGCCAGTTGAGCTTCCAGCTGTCTTAAGGTATTCTCGTATTCGGAGGAGTCTATCCTCAAAAGAGGCTGTCCCTGTTTGACAAAGCTTCCCTCCTCAACGTAAAGTTCTACTACTCTACCGGAAACCTCTGGTTTTAAGAAAACGTCCTTAAAAGCTTCAAAGTATCCTTTGGTCTGATAATACAGCTGTACCTCTTGGGAAGATAGGGTGTAGGTGGTTATAACCGTTTTTTCTGTTGGCTTTTGGGAATTATTTTTTGTCTCATTTTTGGCACAGGAAAAGACCAATAGAATGAAGAAAAGGAGAGCCAACATTTATGAAAGATTATAACATGTTAGATTAGCTCCAAAAGCTGATAAGGATGGGTTAGTGTATAGTCGGGGGTAATTTCTGGCGGTTTGTATCCCCAGCTGACATGGGCTGTTTTCATACCAGCCCTTATACCTGCCTCAATATCAGTTTTTGAATCTCCCACCATAAGTGCTTTTGCAGGCTCTACTTTCAACCTTTTTGCTATCTCCAAAAGGGGCATAGGGGAAGGCTTCTTCTCTGGCAGAACATCTGCTCCTATCACTTCGTGGAAGAAATCAAGCATATTTAACTTTTCAAGCACCTTTAGGGTTATGTCATGAGGCTTGTTTGTAGCGACCGCAAGAAAAACGCCCCTCTCTAAAAGTCCTTTAAGCGTTTCCATTATACCTTCGTAAGGCTTGGAATATACCACAGGTTCTGCCCTGTAATTGGACAGAAACATTTCCAAAGCCTGCTCTAACTCCTCGGGCTTGAAGAAATTCATCAGAAGGTTTCTTGCACCGTCTCCTATATTGCTTTTGATTTCTTCCAGAGGAACCGCTTTACCTTTTAGCTCCAATAAAAGTTTATTAACGTGTAAGGCTATATCCTGTGCAGAATCTACCAAAGTGCCATCAAGGTCAAAAATAACAAGCTCTATCAATCTCATGTTGCACAACTTTCACACTCTTCTATATCAGTTAAGCTTTTGCTTCTGCAATAATAAACCGTCTTCAGACCAAGTTCCCAAGCAAGTTCATAAAGTCTTGAAAGAGTTGGGCCATCTATGTTTTCTGGATCTATAAACAAGTTTAAACTTTGAGCTTGGTCTATCCATTTTTGTCTTTCAGCGGCCGCTTTTATAGACCACTCTTGGTTTATGTTGTAGGCAGATTTATAGTGCCAAAAGTATTTGTCTATTTCTGGTGGAACTTGTGGAAGTATGCCTGACATGTTTTCTTCTTTGTAAAACTTTGCAAAAATTGGATCAATTGAAGGAGTTGCACCAATAATAAGCGATGTAGAACCTGTAGGCATTAACGCAAGTAAGTAAGCATTTCTCATTCCATACTTTTTAACTTCTTCTGCCAAATTTATCCAATCAAGATAGTTTTTATTTTCTTCAGATAGTTTTTGATTTTCTTGGGCAGTTCTTCCAAAGAATATACCTTTGCTCCAATCTGAACCTTCAAACAATGGATATTTACCTCTTTCTTTTGCAAGTTGATTAGAGCCTTTTATAGCATAATAGGCTATTCTTTCAAAAAGTGCGTTAGCAAATTTTAAGTGTTCTTCACTTTCCCACTGAATACCATTTTTTACAAGACAATAATGATAGTTGCTTACTCCTATACCTATAGCTCTGTAGCGTTTGTTTGTATATTCTGCTTCTTTTATCGCATAAAAGTTCATTTCAATAACATTGTCAAGCATACGCACAAGCAATGGTACAACCTTTTCTAAGTCTTCTTTTTTCCAAACTTTACCAAGATTTATAGAACCAAGATTACACACTACTACATCGCCAGATTTTTTCGTATGAGTTATAGTTCCATCTTCAGAAAGTGTTTCTGATATATGTTTAGTTATACTTTGATTTTGCACTATTTCATGGCAAAGATTAGACGAATAAATCATTCCACAGTGTTTATTTGGATTTAGTTTGTTTGCAGTATCTCTAAAGAATATATATGGTTCTCCTGTTTCAAAAATAACTGTTAATAATCTTTTCCAAAGTTCAAAGGCAGGAATAGTTTTCTTTGCATAATCTGGCAGTTCTTTTTCAAGTTTTAAGTAAAGCTCTTCAAATTCCTCTCCATAAAAATCTTCAAGATTTTTACCATCTTTAACATTTTTACAGTAGTATGGATCAAAAAGTGTCCAATTTTCACGATTTTTAAGCCTTTTCATAAAAAGATCAGGTATAGCTATCGCAGGATGTATATCGTGAGCTTTCTTTCTTTCATCTCCTACATTAGTTTTTACTTCTAAAAAGTCAAGAACATCTTTGTGCCATATATCAAGAGTTATTGACGCAGAACCTTTTCTCATACCAAGTTGATCTACATAAACCATCACATCATTAAGAATTCTCACTATTGGAATAACTCCTGAACTTGCTCCTTTAAATTTCCTAATTGGTGCTCCTGTAGCTCTTATTTTACCAAGATATACACCAAGACCTCCTGCAAACTTTGATATTTGACTTGCTTTTTGAACATTATCAAAAATATCATACAAATCATCATCCACAGTTAAAACAAAACAAGAACTAAGTTGAGTGTGCGGTCTTCTTGCATTCATTAAAGTAGGCGTTGCGAGAGATACTTCGTGCTTAGAAAGTAAATCGTAAAATTGTTTTGCATACACTAATCTTTCTTCTTTCTTTTCAGGAATAGCAAGCGTCATCGCAATAAGCATATACATTTCTTGTGGCAACTCTATAACTCTCCCTTCTTCATCTCTAACCAAATATCTATCAAAAAGCACTTTTATACCTGTGTAATTAAAAAGCAGATCTCTGTCAGGTTTTATGTATTTTGCAAGCTCATCTATTTCTTCTTTTGAATAGTTGTTGAGCAAATATTCTCCGTATATACCTTTTTCTGTGTAGGTTTTTATAAGTTGATAAAAACTTTCAGGATTGTATGGTTTGTATTTTCCGTTTATTTTGTCTTTTACTTTGTAGTTTCTTAGATGCCCTACATCTTTGTATAAGTCATACAAAAGCAATCTTGCTGCAACAAAAGTCCAATCAGGGTTTTCGGGAGAAACTTTTTCAGCGGCAGTTCTTATTAAAAGCTGTTGAATTTCTTTTGTTGTTATGCCATCTCTAAACTGAATTTGTGCATCCAGCTCAAGCTCCATCGGATCCACTCTCAAACCTTTACATGCAAAATCTATTACTACACGAATTTTTGATATATCAAGTTTTTCAGCCGAACCAGATCTTTTGATAACCTTCATGTGCCACCTCCTTGTTTAGTGTTTTAACAAATATAAGTTATACTAATTGCAACCAACTTACTTGATTTGTTAAAATTAGCACACGCAAAAAAGCACATTAATTTTACATAGCTTAAAAACTACAATAAATCAGCTAATTTTATATTACTACCGCGCAAAATCAATCTAGCTGGTTTAATTTTTGTGTTTACTGCAATGTAATATGGCACTCGTAAGTTTAAAATTTCTTTTGGCTGTACGTAAATGTTATT
The DNA here is from genome assembly GCA_964655095.1 of uncultured Thermocrinis sp. Classification (GTDB taxonomy): domain Bacteria; phylum Aquificota; class Aquificia; order Aquificales; family Aquificaceae; genus Thermocrinis. The sequence continues at coordinate 525 of CAZZKD010000006.1, read as the reverse complement.
TCTGTAAAACGTGTAATTGATTATAAACGCTTTCCAAATTTGCGAATAAGTTTCGATTTTTTGAACAACTACAAAACCTTTAAACAAATCATCAGGTAAATCAGAAATTTGATCGTCAGGCAAAAATTCCGCATAATCAAAATCATCATCTAGAAGCAAGTCGAAATCGTAAAACTGATTTAATCGTTTACAAGCATAGTAAACTCTGAATTTATTGTCTTGAGTTTTTACTACAACAATTCCATATTTACTATAGTCACTGTAAACAGCCAAATCATTTATCGAAACAGGCCTATAAATCCGTAATACATCAGCAAAAGTGTATACAGTATTTCCTATCCTCATGAAAGTTATAATTTATGTAGCTTAAGAGTTTTGCGATTGTTATGCTAATCTATACATCAGCGAGTTTACATAGTCTATTTGTAAAACAGTTCCTGATCTGTTGATTCTGTATAGTGGAAAGTACAGAACAGTGGATGAAGAAGTAGGAATACTACTGTCTATTGAAAAGTGTATTGGATT
>CAZZKD010000005.1:0-3582 GCA_964655095.1 uncultured Thermocrinis sp. | reverse complement strand
TGTTTATAAGTGTGTCTAATGTAAGTAAGGCTGTTCAAAAAATCCTTCAGACAGTGCTGAGTAGTTATAATAAAGCCTAAAGATGTATGTAAGCGTGCAGTTCAAACTTCAATTGAATGGTCCTGACAGAAAAAAGCTTTTGGAATTAATGCGTAAGCAATCATCCGTCATAAGGTCTGCTTATAAACTACTAAAAACCAAAAACTCCCATAGCCAATTAAGAAAGAAACGAATCAATACAAAAGAAACGCCATAAACTCTGACCTAAAGCAAATTCAGAAAGCAAAGGACTTACTTTTAGAAAAAGTTAAAAGCCTTTAGAGCGAGCCAAGTTCCTGTGGGGGAGCCAACGGAAGGAATCCCAAGCGAGGAGAGACTAAAAAAGTCTCTCAAAGTGCTTGGCAAGTTTTGAGGTCCGCCTTTGTCTTGCCTTTGCTGGGGGAGTTCTTTGTAAGGGACTTCTCTCCCTTAAAGTCTGTTATGATTGAAGGGAAATGGCAAAGGCGGATAAGTAGGTTAGTCCCCTTAGAGGTTGGGGGGACGTCCCGATGAAGGAGTTTTCAAACAACCTCATGTTCAGAGAAAAGATAAAGAACTTACATTTTGTGGGAATAGGCGGTATAGGCATGAGCGGGATTGCTCAGGTGCTTTTGCAGATGGGATACAAGGTATCTGGCTCGGACTTGAGAGAAAATAAAAACACCCAACTTTTGAGAAGCATGGGCGCAAAGATCTTTATAGGTCACAGAGAGGAAAACGTAGGCGATGGGCAAGTGGTGGTATATTCCTCTGCAGTCCCTGAGGGCAACCCTGAAATACAGGAGGCGAAAAGAAGGGGTATTCCAGTAATCTCCCGTGGGGAGATGCTTGCGGAGCTGTTTCGCCTGAAAGAAGGCATAGCGGTTTGTGGTTCCCATGGTAAGACCACCACCACATCTATGGTCGCTCATGTTATGTATGAGGGAGGGCTGGATCCTACCGTAGTTGTAGGAGGTATTCTAAAGAGCCTTGGTAGCAATGCTAAGCTTGGAAAGGATAACTTGATTGTCTCGGAAGCTGATGAGAGCGACGGGTCTTTTTTAAAGCTTAGACCAACCGTTTCTGTAATCACTAACATAGATAAAGAGCACCTGGGATTTTACAAAGATATTGAAGAGATAAAGCAGGCTTTTTTGGAGTTTGCAAACAGCGTGCCCTTTTATGGTTTTTGCGCTATGAACGTAGATGATTCAAATAGCATGGAGCTTATCCCAAAGGTTTCTAAGAAAGTAATAACCTACGGCATACATCAACCGGCTCAGGTAAGAGCTAAAAATCTAAGCCAGGAATGGGGCCATTACACCTTTGAAGTTTTATGGAAGGATAAACCAATAGGAAAGGTAAAACTCGGTGTACCAGGAAAACATAATGTTTACAACGCTTTGGCTTGCATATCTGTATGTCTTGAAATGGATATAAAACCCAGGATTATATTTGACACTTTAGCACACTTTAAAAATGCAGAAAGAAGGTTGGAATTTAAGGGAGAGTTCAATGGGTGTATTGTTTACGACGATTACGGACATCATCCAACGGAGATAAGGGTGGTTTTAGATAGCCTAAGGGAACTTTATCCTGGAAAAAAGACATTCTTGGTTTTTCAACCACACAGATACTCAAGAACTTACCATCTGTTTGATGAGTTTGTGAAGGTTTTAAAACTGGCGGACGTCTGCATAGTTACAGATATATATTCAGCAGGAGAGGAGAACGTCTTTGGTGTATCTTCAAAGACCCTGGCAGAGAAAGCACAGTGTAAGTATATTTCAGAAAAAGAAGAGGTCTTCTCATGGTTGGAAGAACATGCTAAGGATTGTGTTTTGCTTTTCATGGGTGCGGGCAGTATAGGAAAGTGGTCTGAGGAGTTTTTAAATGAGAGGACTTTCGGGTAAAAGTTGGGTAGTGTTAAGCGAATTAATAAAGCCTGAGGAAAATAAGGTACTTAGCCTTGGACCCGTAGTAGCTCAAATTTTAGCAAACAGAGGTGCGGATGAATCTGCCTTAGACCTAAGGTTAAAAAATCTGTACCCCCCTTACAGCATACCGAACTTGAATAGGGCTGTGGATAGGATAAAGAGTTCCATATTAAAAAAAGAGAAGATAATTCTGTTTGGTGATTACGATGTGGATGGTATAACAGGGATTGCGTTGCTCTATAAGTTCCTGAAAGCTGCAGGAGCTACCGCAATTCCAGTAGTTCCCAGCAGGCAGTCTGGTTATGGCTTGAACAAAAAGCTGGTAGATAAATTTTCGAAGTATGCAGATCTACTTATAACCATAGATAACGGAACAACGGCAGTGGAGGAGCTTAAAGCATTTGGTAAGGATTCTATAGTTATAGACCATCATAATATCGGAGAAGATATACCAACTACTATTTTAGTGAATCCTAAGCTAATTGAAGATTTACCAACAGAATTTAAAGAGTTGTCCTCCGCGAGTTTGGTCTTTTACCTTACAGCAGTCCTATCCAAAGAGTTGAACATGAGTTATGACCCAAGGGTAGACATGTACATACCCGCCATAGGCACGCTGGCGGATTTTATGCCTTTGAACGTGCTAAACAGGATAATAGTGTCTTATGGTATAAGATGTCTCGAATACATTCAAAAAGGGCTTATAGTTTCTCACGGTATAAAGGCCCTGATGGAAACTGCGGGAATAAACGGTGCTGTAACCTCAAGGGACATATCCTTTTCTATAGTCCCAAGGCTGAACGCTCCTGGGAGGGTATCAAGACCTTCCATAGCTCTAAAGCTGTTTTTAGCGGAAGATGAAGATAGGGCAAAGGCTTTTGCAAAGAAAATAGAGGAGATAAATCAGAAAAGAAAGCTTATAGCTCAGAAGGCTTATGAGTTGGCTCTAAAGCAAGCTCTATCGCAAGAGGACAGAAGGTTTATAGTGGTTGTTCTGGACAGTTGGGCTGGGGGCGTGGCTGGTATTTTGGCTGGAAGACTCTCTTCCATGTTTCAAAAGCCGGCGGCGGTCTTTGCTATGGGGGATCACGCTGTTGGCTCTGTAAGAAGCGCCAATGGGATAAACATCTATGAAGGTTTAAGTAAGATCTCCCATCTATTCCTTAGATGGGGCGGGCACGCTTATGCAATGGGATTAACCATTGAGAAGGAAAAGATACCTATCTTTAAAGAATTGGTTGAAGAGGTTTTTGTGGATGTACAGGACCTTCCCACTCTTGAAATAGACATGTCCCTACAGCCAGAGTCTATAACTTCAAGCTTAGTAGAAGACCTTCACAAGCTTGAACCCTTTGGAGAAGGTTTCCCCGCTCCCACCTTTATGTGTGATGCTAAACTCTTTCCCACTTATTACGATGAAAACAGGCTTGTGTTAAAGTCAGACAACCACTACACCTTTTTATGTTGGGATAGGGATCTGAGCAGGAAGATCATAAAAAGGAATCTCATTGAAGGGAAAGTAGTCTATCAGATAGATTTAAGGAACCCAAGGAGGTTGATACTGTTGGATGTGGAAGAGTATGAGTAGGATAACTATCTTAGGTGGTGGGCGGTGGGGAACAGCTCT
>CAZZKD010000004.1:0-5182 GCA_964655095.1 uncultured Thermocrinis sp. | reverse complement strand
CCAAGCTTTCCCATTCCAGACCTGACCACGCATAACGGAGGAAGAATACTCACAGCCCACATAGATGGAGATGCCTTCTTTGGCGATGCGGAATTTGACAATAGAAAAACCATCGGAGAAGTCGTGAGGGATGAGATCCTTAAGAAATATCCTATTCCTCACAGTGTTTCTTTAATTGTGGCAGAGGTCGCTCCCGAAGGACTTTATGGCAACAAATCAGAAAGACTTATACAGGTAGCCAAAAGTATATTTTCTTTGCCTTGGGTAGAACCTGCCACCCATACCTATTCCCATCCATTTAATTGGCAACCTCAATACAGAAAGAAAGACCATCCATATGGCTACAACATGCCCGTGAAAGGATACAAGTTAGATTGGCGCACAGAGATAGAGTATTCTGCTAAGTGGATAGAGGAGAAGGTTTTAGACCGCAAGAAGGTAAGCCTAATATTTTGGTCTGGAGAGTGCAACCCCAACCAGGAGCAGTTGAAAATAGCTTACTCTTCCCAACTTCTTAACATAAATGGTGGAAACACCGCTATAACTCAACAGGAACCTTTTCTTAAGTTAGTGGGACCATCTGGTGTAAATTATGGTCCATACTTTCAAATATACGCTCCCGTGCAAAACGAAAACATCTACACTAACCTGTGGAGTAATCCCTTCTGGGGGTATATAAACGTGATCCAGACCTTTAAGCTAACGGAAGAGCCAAGAAGGCTAAAGCCTATGTCTATATACTATCACTTCTACTCCGGGCAAAAGATAGCTTCTTTGAATGCTTTAAAGAAGGTATATGAGTTTGCCCTTTCTCAGGAAATAAATCCTATGTTCCTTTCAGAATACATAAAGTGGGTTTTGGATTTTAGGCATACCGCCATCCTAAAAGAGGAGAAAGGCTTTAGGATAAGAAATGAGGGTTACCTGAGGACCCTGCGTTATCCTAAGGAGTGGGGCTACCCAGACATGAAGGCAAGTTCAGGTGTTATAGGATACAGAGAAGGAAAGGACGGATACAACTATCTGTTTTTGGATGGATCGGGGGATTATAAGCTGTTCTTTTCACAGAGTAAGCCAGAATTTAATCTTTTGTATTCCAACGGCTTTGTGGAAAGTTTTGAAAAGAAGGATAGGGAATACATCTTGAGGTTAAGGTCTTACGTCCCGCTGGAGGTTCGCCTATGGTCCTCGTGCTTGACATACATAAACCGCAAGCCCTACAAAAAAGGATTGATTGATTATAAAGGGGGAAACTATGCAGAGATCAAAGCGGTATGTGCTAATTAGCGTTTTTTCCGTCAAGGACTATTTGGGTATTATACTAATTACCTTATTAATAGCAGTAGTGCTTTTTCCCAAAGGAAAACTTGAGCAACTTTTACCACTATCTACGGACATAAACCTGGACCTTTCCTTAGCCTATTATCAAGCTATCTTGAAAACTAACCCTTCAGATAAGATCTACGAGGCGATAATTCAATCCTACATAAAAATTGGAGATACTAAAAGGGCAGTGGATCTGGCAGAGGAGTTTCAAAGAAAAAATCCAAACAATCCGGAAACTATTTGGTTAAGATACCAACTATTAAAGGCAGAATTCTTTTCTCAAAAGGATAAAAGGCAAAAAGAGAAGATAAAAGCCCAAATGGAAACTTTGCTTTCTGAATACGTAAGGCTTAAGTCAGATCAAGAGGTTTTGGTAAAGGTTTTCAAAGAGACAGAAAGTATGTATATGCCCAGGCTAGCTTACAGCACCTCAAAACTTTTGGCAATAAGAACTAAAGATCTTTTCTGGATAAAAAAAGCTTATCATTACTCCATTGCTTTTAAGGATTATACCACCTCTTGGGAATTGGTAAAAATCTTAGTGGAGAAAGAAGGCGAGTCTTGGGTTGAAGAGGCTACCAAAATAGGCTTCCTGGTAGGGGACACAAAAAAGGCTCTTGAGTATGCAAAGCCATTCTACGATAAATTACCTGCACAGGAGCGTATAAAGCTCGTAAAAGAAATAATAGACAGTCAGCTTACAGAGAAAAATTACCTCTCCTTTAGGGAAACCGTGTTGGAGACTTTTCCCCTGTCCCTTGAACAAAGACTTTACTTGGAAAAAGAGGTCATGAAAAGGGCACTTTGGGCAAAGGACTACGAAACACTTAAACAACTGATCCTGCATAACCTATACCTTAGCAGGACCTCAGAATACAGAATATTCCTCTTGGAGCTTGCCCTGGCAACCGGAGACCCAAAGTTTGCGAGGGATGTAGCGGAAAAAATACATATTGGAGGTGAAAATTGAAACTTATAATCCTTCTCTTTTGCCTACTTTCCTTTACCCATGCCAACTTAGAAGAAAGATACTATCGGCTACTTGTAAATACCTTTTTGGGGGCTAAGGACCTTGACAATGCGGTAAAGGTTCTCCAGGAGGCTGTGAAAAAATTTCCCAAGGATCCCAAATGGTGGGAACTATACGCACAGGTTTTGGTTTGGAGCAACAAAAATCAGGAGGCATTGGAAGCTTACTACGAAGGTTATAAGAAGACTAAAGACCTTAAGCTGGCTAAAAAAGCTTTTGAGCTTTCTCTTTCCTTTAACAGATTTGACATAGCCCGAGAACTTATGGACGTGGTAGAAACACCTTCGGAAGTTAGGGCGTACGTGTTTGAACAGTTGGGAGATGTGGAAAATCTTTTAAAGGCGTTGGACAGTAAAAAGACAAAAGAAAACTTGCTTAGAAAAGCTCAAATAGAATTTACCATCGGTAGAAAGGAAAAGGCAGAGGAGACGATCCTTGAATATTACAAACTATACGGGAAAGATCAAAATAGCGTAATGCTATTGGCAAACATCTACTACTCCCAAAAAGAGTTTGAAAAAGCTCTGAGAGTTTTAAAGGATTATTTGTCTGAGGCTAAGGAGGAAGAAGCTGAATTTTTTAGAACTTTAAGCGATCTTGGATGGATGCTTCAAGATTACGAAGTGGTCGCGTTTGCGTCAGAAAGGCTAATTAAACTTGGGAAAGCTGAAATTTCAGATTACAATCGACTATCGGACATATACTTGAGAACGGATCCTAAGAAATCTCTATGGTATGCCCTTGAGGGCTATAAAAAATTTGACAATCTTTTCCTTCTGAAAAAGTCCATATTCTATGCTTTTTCCTCTGGGCTTTATCAAGACACTGCGAGAATATTCCAAGAGCACAGAGATAAACTTTTGGAAGATACGAACGCTATATATTCATATGTAATATCCCTTCAAAACTTAGGAGAAAGAGCCGAAGCCCTAAAGGAGTTAGAAAACTTTACAAGAAAACTCCAAGCTCCAGACCTAATAGCTTTGTATGTATATCTGCTGGTGGAAAACCAAGAAGTTAAAAAGCTTGAAAGAGCTTTGAAAGATTATTCGCAGTTTGCAAGTTATCCGCAAGTAGCTCAAGCTTTCGCCGTAGGTTATGTATCATTGCAAGAGGGGCAGAAGGCATTACACTACTATAGACTATCTGGCTCAGAGGACAGGCTCCTGCTTGCAGATATAAAATACACCTTGGGCTTAGAAGAAGAAGCAAGGGCTATAAGGTATGAAACATACAAAAATCTAATAAGGGACGAAGAGGTTTGGGAGGACAGGGAAAAGTTAAGGACATATCTATCCTTGGCTATAGAGTTTGAAAAACCTGAAATATTTGAAAGGAAACTTCAAAGGGCAAAAGGGCTTCTTTCTGAGCCTGTTTGGAGAGAAATTAATCTTGTGTATTTGTTTTCAAAGGAGCAAAGGGAGAAGGCATACAATGCTCATCGTCTGTATAAGTATTCTCTCAAGCCTTGGATGTGGCTCAACTTAGCCCTGTGGGAAGACAATAGGTATATGATGCTTAACCTTTTGGAAAAGATGCTGGAAAGCTTGCCTACAAGGGATAGAGTGCAAGCCTTGAAGCTTGTAGGACAGCCAAAAAGAGCATTGGAAGAGGCTTTTAAGGGCCTTGAAAAAAATCCTTACGACTACCAGCTGTATAAACAGTTCAGAGACTTAGTATTGGAAGAAGCTAACCAGATTAACTTTGAAGTAAGCAACATCAACAGAAAACAATACGGGGAGTTGGTGGAGACATTCAGCCTCAAGTTTAACACAGGTTATAGGAACTACCGCGTTGGCATTAACCTTTCAGCTTTCCAACCAACCTACAGGAAAAGGAGCGAAATTTTGAGGAAAGTAGGGGGATACTTAGGGGAATTTTACATGGAGCAAAGGTTTCAAAGAGAACAGATCAGGTTAGCAGTAGGTCAGATGGAAAGGCTCAGAACGGTTCAAAACTTTATGTTTTATGGACAGAGATATTTGTTTTATGGGCTCAGTGCAGGCTTGGAGCTTGGATACAGGCGTCAAGCTAATGAATCTTTATACTTAACACTTGGGGGTATGAAAGACTATGCCAAGCTCAACTTGAATTTTAATCCTTTCAATCGCTTAGCCCTTTACTCTTCTGCTGAATACAGTCAATTCTATTCTCAAGATAAAAAGAAGCTTGGAGAAGGTTTTTATGCATACAATCAAGTTTCTTATAAGCTCAGAGTAGCTTACCCAGATTACACCCTTAGGCTCTTTTATACATTTGGAAACTACCAAGAGAAGAACACAGACAAAGGGGTTATAAAACAGCTTTCCCCCTTTCAAGTTTTCAGAGTTTTGCCAGAAAACTATTATTCCCTTGGTGCTGGTTTTTCCTTTGGCTATGAGCACAAACAATCTTACACTCGCTCTTGGAGACCTTTCTTTGACGCAAGTATAGGTTATACTTCTTCCGGAGGTGGTTTGGCACTCTCTACGGAGGTTGGTGTGGGAGGGGCGCTCTTTGGTCAAGACAACCTTTCTCTGAGCATTTCTGGAAGTCGGAACATAGGTGGTGTAGAAGACAAAATTATTAGACTTAATCTTACTTATAAGTTGTTTTTCTGAAAACTGCTGATCTGCTTTACGCTCATCAAAACACGTTTTACGTAATCCCAATTGTCCGCGTTCAAACCGTTGTATGCCTTTATAGCCATATCCCAATTACCAAATCGCTTGTAATTCGCATACAGAATTCTCGTTCCGATTTCTATATTTATGGCTGGATCATACAGTTGGTCTGGATCTGTAATACCGTATTCTTTCATTAAAGCTAAGTTGTGTTGATAATTTA
>CAZZKD010000003.1:0-14235 GCA_964655095.1 uncultured Thermocrinis sp. | reverse complement strand
GATAAGTTGGAGCTTGATAAAGATTATTTAAAAAGTTTTTATTTGAGAGTGGGGGAAAACCAAAATACCTATTCAGAGCCCACCGAGTTTTGTGTAGAGCCCCTGTCCCATCCGCCTATAAAAGAGGTGGAGAGGCTGGATTACAGAGTTTTTGAAGACAAGCTATACCTTATATGGTCCTACGAACCGGACAATTTCTTTAAAGAATTCGTGGTGCTTGAAAATGACAGAGAGATTGGGACTACAAGGACCTACATGTTTGAGCTAAAAAGGAAAGATGAAAAGGTCACTTACAAGGTAAAAGTCAGAAGCATTTACGGAAAGGAAAGCGACGGTGTTAGCCTACCCTACAGTCCGTAGTAGGCAGCTATGGCTGTTGATATAGCCAAAGCTATGCTTTCTGGATCGGTTTCCCCTTCTATCTCAAAATCGTAAGTTGGTAGTTTTTCTTCTAAAAACCTTATACCAAAGTATCCACTTCTAAAGTCTGGATCCCTGATGATTTCTCTGTGAAGGGGAATATTTGTTGGAATTCCCCGTACGATAAACTCGTCTATGGCCCTTTTTCCCCTTGCTAGCACTCTTTCCCACGTTAAAGCCCACACACTCAACTTTGCTATCATGGAGTCATAATAGGGAGGAATTACATAGTCTTTATAAACGCCCGCATCCATTCTAACCCCCGGACCACCAGGAGAGTAATAGGCAGTAATCTTTCCTGGAGCTGGAGCAAAATTTTTCCTTGGGTCTTCTGCGTTTATCCTAAACTCAATGGCGTAGCCCCTAAAGGCTATCTCGTTCTGAGTGAAGGGAAGGGGCTCACCCATAGCTATTCTTATCATAGTTTCCACTATGTCTATTCCTGAGATCATTTCGGTTATGGTATGCTCTACCTGAAGTCTGGTGTTCATCTCAATAAAGTAGAATTCACCCGTTTTCAAATCTACGAGGAACTCAAGGGTGCCTGCACTTTCATATCCCACCTGCATCATTGCCCTCACAGAAAGACCCAACATCTTGTTTCTTATGTGGTTTGGTAGAACGGGGCAGGGAGTAATCTCTATGATCTTTTGGTGCTTTCTTTGCACTGAACAATCCCTCTCCCCCAAATGCACTACGTTACCGTACTTGTCTCCAAGTATTTGCACCTCTATATGTTTTGGATTGTCCAAGTATTTTTCTACAAATAAATCACCTTTTCCAAAAAAGGTTTCCGCCTCTCTGTACCCAGATTCAAAGAGCCTGGGAAGTTCTTCCATAGACCTAACCACCCTCATCCCTCTACCACCTCCTCCGTAGGCGGATTTCAAGATCACGGGAAATCCTATTTCTCTTGCATAGTGCAGGGCGTCCTCATAGTTTCTTAGGGGTTCTGGAGAACCTGGTATGGTGGGTATGCCCAGCTCAGCCATTTTCTGTTTTGCTTTTACCTTGTCCCCAAAGAGCTCTATGTGTTCTGGCGATGGACCTATAAAGGTTATTCCCTTTTTTCTGCAGTATCTTGCAAAGTCTGCGTTTTCAGCCAAAAATCCATACCCCGGATGTATGGCGTCCGCTCCAACTGATTTAGCAAGATCCACTATTCTTTTATAGTCCAGGTAAGCCTTTACAGGATCACCAGGTATAAGGTACGCTTCGTCCGCTTTCTTTACATGCAAGGACCTGGCATCTGCCTCTGAATATATAGCTACACTTTTTATCCCGAGCTCCTCACAAGCCCTTATTATTCTAAGGGCCACCTCTCCTCTGTTTGCCACCAGAATTTTTTTGAACATGGAGAATATTTTAAGGCTTCAGATCGTTGGACCAGACTACAAAAAAATACGCTAAAAACTAATTTTCATCATACAGTAGGCTTATCTTTGTTTTAAATTCTATAGAACCGTAAATTTACCCGTAAGGAGGTGACTTATGCTTAGAGCAGAGTGGGTAGAAGCAAGGAAGAAATTTAAGAACAAAAGTCAAATGCACCTTGCCAAACAGGGTGTTATCACAGAGGAGATGGTTTATGTTGCCAAAAGGGAAGGCTTGCACCCTGAGTTCGTTCGTCAAGAGGTGGCAAGGGGTAGAATGATCATTCCTGCCAACATCAATCATCTGCACTTGGAACCTATGTGCATTGGTATTAACTCAAGGGTTAAGGTGAACGCCAATATTGGAAACTCTGGATTGGCATCCAACATACCTACTGAGCTGGAAAAACTGAGGGTTGCCATAAAGTATGGTGCGGACACTGTGATGGATCTTTCTACTGGAGAGGCAATAAAGGAAACAAGGGAAGCTATTATAAGGGAAAGCACGGTACCAGTGGGAACGGTTCCCATATATGAAGCTCTGAAAAGGGCAAAAGGTCAAGTCAAAAACATGACGGTGGATCTTATACTGGACGTGATAGAGGAGCAGGCTCAGCAGGGTGTTTCTTACATGACCATTCACGCGGGTATTTTAAGGGAGTTTTTACCCTTAGTTCAACACAGGGTAATGGGCATAGTTTCCCGTGGTGGCGCCATCATGGCTCAGTGGATGGTAGAACACGGAAAGCAAAACCCACTTTATGAACACTTTGATAAAATATGTGAGATATTCAAAAAGTACGATGTTTCCTTCTCTCTGGGAGATGCCCTAAGACCGGGTGCTATAGCGGACGCGTCGGACGAGGCTCAACTGTCAGAGCTCAGAGTTTTAGGTGAGCTGACAGAAAGGGCTTGGAAACACGACGTGCAGGTAATGGTAGAAGGTCCGGGCCACGTGCCGTTGGATCAGATAGAGTTCAACATGAAGATACAACAAAAGCTATGCCACGAAGCACCCTTTTACGTGCTTGGTCCGTTGGTAATTGATGTGGCAGCAGGATACGACCACATAGCATCTGCCATAGGTGCTGCTTTAGCGGGATACCACGGTGCAGCTATGCTGTGCTATGTAACCCCAAAAGAGCATCTTGGATTGCCAAACTTGGAAGACGTAAAGCAGGGTGTTATAGCCTACAAAATTGCGGCACACGCAGCGGACGTGGCAAAACACTTTCCCGGTGCAAGGGAGTGGGACCTGGAAATGTCCAAGGCTCGCTTTGCCTTTGATTGGAACAGGCAATTTGAGCTTTCCATTGATCCAGAAACCGCAAGGGCATATCATGATGAAACTCTACCGCAAGAAGGATACAAAACCGCCAAGTTCTGCTCTATGTGTGGTCCCGAGTTTTGCGCTTACAAGATTTCCCAAAATGTATCTGACAAAATGGAAGAGGTTCTCCAGCAGGAAAATTGGATAGCGCCTTAACTTATGTACCTTTCTATCTCCTGCTTTATGGAGGGGTTTATACCAAGCCTTCTCAGGTACCCCTCCTCTGCCTTTAACAGCTCATACAAGTTTTCAAAGTTGTTGTAGATGATCTTTCTTTTCACTTCTCCTATGCCCTTTATCCTATCCAGCACATCCTTTAAGCCTTCCTTTAGTCTAAGTTTTTTGTTGTAGGAGAGGGCAAAGCGATGAGCCTCGTCCCTGATCTGTCCAAAAACTCTGTAAAGTATTGGATGCTCCTTAAGGGGTATATTAACCCCAAACTCCGTGTATAGGATCTCGTTTTCTTTTGCTAAAGAGAAAACTTTGATGGGGAGCTTGTAATTGTCTCTTACTTTTATGGCTACCGTAAGTTGTCCTAAACCCCCGTCTATGAACCATATATCAGGCATAGGTTCTTCCCCTTCCTTTAACCTTTTTGCCCTTCTGGTCAAAAGTTCCTCTAAAGCAGCGTAATCATCTATCTTGTTTACAGTTCTTATACGATACCTTCTGTATTTTCTTTTGTTCATCGCTCCTTCTTCCCACACCACGCAGGAAGCTACAATATACTCTCCATAAAAGTGAGATACATCAAAACCTTCTATTCTACTAGGAGCGCTAATTTTTAGAAGCTTAGTAAACTCTTCTCTTAGAACTTCGTAGGGAACAACGTGTCCCAGATTTTCTTTGATAAGCTTTTCAAGGTTCTCATCTATATAAAAAGAGAGATTAAACTTACCCTTCTGTGAAAGCCACTTTATAACCTCTTCCGAAAGTTCAAAGTTCAGAAGGATTGTTTCTGGAATAGGATTGGAGTAATAAAAGCCCACTATTACTTCTTCCACCTCATCCTCTGCTTCCAATATTAGAGTTTCTTTGTCTACAAGCTTAGAAGACCTTATTAAAAATATTCCCAGCATCCTACCCATTCTGTAAAACACGTCCGCATGCGCAAAGGACAATCCGCTAACGCTCTGACCCAAAGAAAGTTTTTCAAGAGACTTTATCTGATCTCTCAAAACTGCACATTTTTCAAATTGAAGCCCTTTCATATACTCTTCCAGCTTTTGGTAAAGCTTCGGAAGGATCTCTGAAACCTGTCCTGAGAGCAATGACTGGGCAGATTTAACAGAAAGCATGTAATCTTCTTCCTTTATTAAACCAGCACAGGGTCCGCTGCAGAGCCCCAAATGGTAATCCATGCATGGCTCTTTCCTTGCAGGCATAGGATCACAGGTGCGAAGCTTAAAGAGTTTATGGATTAGCCTTTTTACCTTGTGAGCTTTTTTAGCAGTAAAAAAGGGACCAAAGCCCTGTCCTTGATTTTGAAAACCCCTAACTACCTTTACTGTTGGAAATTGATCTTCTGTGATAACTATCAGGGGATAACCCCCACCATGTTTGTGAAGCACATTGTACTTAGGCTTATGAAGCTGAATTAGATCCACTTCCAAAACCAAAGCTTCATATTCATTCTTTGTTATTATCCAGTCTATTTGGTTAGAGTTGCTGACTATAGACCTTTCCTTTAGGTTCTCCTGAGCTTGCCTGTAGTGTTGTAAGAGTCTTTCTCTTATATTTTTAGCCTTTCCCACGTAGAGAACTTTGTTGTCCTTTTTGAATAGATAAACACCACAAGTTTGCGGTGCATTCTTTATAAGCTCAAGCATGGCTTTATATGTATAATATAGTGAATGAAATGGCTTAAAAGGCTATTCATTATCCTTATAATACTCCTAATGTTTAGCTTTATAGCAAACATACTCTCCCGCCTACCTGTAGGAGATAGAATAGCTGTTCTAAGGATAGATGGAATAATCGTGGATGGGGAACCTATAGTTCGCAAACTGGAAGCTTTGAAGAAAGATAAAAGCGTGAAAGCTTTGGTGATTAGAGCTGAAAGCCCAGGCGGTTCAGTGGGAGCTTCCCAGGAAATATACAGAGCGCTGGAGCGCTTCAAAGAAAGTGGCAAGCCTGTGGTGATCTCTATGGGTAACGTGTGCGCCTCTGGATGCTTTTACATATCTATGGTGGGAGACTACATCTATGCTAACCCAGGAACCATAACAGGAAGTATAGGTGTTATCGTCCAGCACACCAGTTTAAAGGATATGCTCGGTAAGTTAGGTATAAAGACTACTTCCATAAAAACGGGGAAGTTCAAAGACACCCTGTCACCAACCAAAGAGTTGACTGAGGAAGAAAAAGCGTACATTCAGGAACTTATAGACAAAGCCTATGACCAGTTTATACAGGCTATACTCAAGTATAGGAAGGGTGTAGATACCTCCAGATTGAAGGAAGTTGCTGACGGGAGGGTTTTCAACGGAGAAGATGCAGTAAGTTTAAAGCTGGTGGATGGGTTAGGTGGGTTACAAGACGCCATAGAAAAGGCTCAGGCTTTGGCAAAGATTGAGAAACCAAGAGTATTTTATGTGGAAGAGCCAAAGAGTCTATTAAGAAGGCTTCTTGAAAACCGCCTGAATATAGGACTTGAATCTCAATCGCCTCTTATGATCTACTACATCCTACAATGAAAAGCGTATTGATTACAGCTACAGATACGGGAGTAGGAAAGACTTTTATATCGTACAATATCGCGCTAACCCTAAAAGAGATGGGTATAAAAGTCGGCTATCTTAAACCTGTGGAGACGGATGTGAAAGGCTTGCCTGCTGATGGATCTCTTCTTTGTAAGATTACTCAACAAGACTTGGAAGAAGCCGTTCCAGTAAGGTACACTTTACCCCTTTCCCCCTACGCTGGCATTTTGGAAGAGCACAAAGACTTTGCTTTAGAAGCACTAAAAGAACATTACTTGAAGCTGTTAGAAAAGTATGATTTTCTGGTGGTGGAAGGTGCAGGCGGTATAGCAGTGCCTATAAAGAAGGCATACAACTATGCAGATTTAGCCAAAGATTGGGGCCTTGATATTATCATCGTATCACGCGCACGGCTTGGCACGATAAATCATACTTATCTTACCTACTTTTATGCAATCAACAGAAGCTTAAACGTCTTGGGTATTGTAATGAACGGTTTTGAAGGAGAAGATGTGTCTGAAAGAACTAACCCGCTTATAGTGGAAGAGCTAACTGGGATAAAACCTATCAAAGTTCCTAAGGTAGAGGGTTTAGTTCTTGATAGCTTTATAAGAAGACAGCTTGTTAGTCTTATCGGGTTCTAACCTTTCGTAAAAGGCAACCCTTTCAACCAGTTCTTTAAAGTAGGGTGCTGCTGCAGTTCCACCGAAGGCCCTTCCCCTTGGTTCATCCACCATTATGCCCGCCACAAACCTTGGATTGGTAGCAGGAAAATATCCCACGAAATAGGCAACCACCTTCTCCATAGAGTATTTACCTGTTTTTGTATCAAACTTCTGAGCGGTGCCAGTTTTCCCCGCTATGGTGAAGTAATCTGATTTAGCACTTACTGCAGTTCCCTCCTCCACAACCTTGATCAGATTTTTGCGTAGCCAGTTTATTACCTTTTCGGAAAACAAACCATCTATTAGGACAGTCTTTGGTCTATTAGGTTCGTATATTATGCGCGGTTTTACTATCTGATTGGTAGCGAGACCGCCAAAGGCCACACACAGATTAAGAAGATTGACAGCCAAGCCCTGTCCAATACTGGCATAGATTATGTTGGCAGGATAGTTAAGATTTGGAAGCTTTGGCTTAATTTCCCCCGGCAATACACCAAAGGAAGAATAAAAGTGTATATTTTTAAACAGTTCTTCCACATCTTTCTTTGATAGAAATCTTGCTATCTTTGCAGTTCCTATGTTGGAAGACTTTATTATCACTTGATCTACTGAAAGACGATCGTAAGGATGGGCATCCCTTATAACTCTACCAAAAAATTCTGCCCTTCCTCTTTCTGTATCTACAACATAGTTAAAGTTTATGTATCCCTTATCTAAAGCTTTTCCCACGAAAAAGGGCTTTACAACAGAACCAGGTTCAAAAAGATCCGTAACGGCGTAGTTTCGTCTGTTTTGATGCGGATAATTTCTAAATTTATTTGGGTCATAATCAGGAAAGTTGGCAATACCCAGTATATCTCCACTGTTTAGATCTATAACAATCAAAGCAACTTTTCTTGGTCTCCAATCCTTCACTATTTTCTCTTTAAGGTCCTCAAGAATAGCTTGAACACCAAAATCTATAGTCAGATAGATGTCCTTTGTTTTAAAGTCTATTTCTTCCTCTTCAAGGCTCAAAGCCATCCTGCCACCCTTTGGTGAATAAAGAAAAACCTTCTTTACTTCCTTTGAGTATAGTTTATCATCCAACATATACTCCATACCTTCCAAACCCTTTCCTTCTGCTCCAACGAAACCTATAAGGTTACTGGCTAAATAACCATGAGGATAAACCCTTTTGTAGTCTTCTTGCAAACCGACGGCGCTTTGATTTCCAGTATCCCTTATAACACCCTTTATGTAGTTTATGTAGTCTTTCTCAACCTGTTTTGCCAGCCATACAAATTTCTTATCAGAGTTGAGTTTTTTTAGTATTTCTTCCTCATTTTGATCGAGCACCGCAGAAAGCCTTCTTGCTAGCTCCTCCTTATTTTTAACAAATTGGGGAAAGGCAAAAATTGAAAGAGTGGGCAGACTTATAGCTAACTCTGTACCATTTCTATCTTTTATAGCCCCTCTGTATACCGGCCCCCTTTCTACAGTTACCTTTGGGAATTTTTCCGCAATCCTCTCTATGTAGCTGGTTCTTCCGTAAAGTTGTATGTAAGCAAGCCTAAGGATTATTACTAAGAATGCTACAGAAACAAAAAAAATTACAATGTAGAGCTTTGTATTCTTCAAACTTACTTTTGGTGAGAGCATGAAAGCTGAATGAACTCTTTAAAAATACCAAAACCGTCGTGAGGTCCAGGCGAGGCTTCAGGATGAAACTGAACACAGTATATGGGTAAGCTTTCGTGTTTGAAACCTTCCAAAGTCTGATCCAAAAGGTTTATATGAGTTATCTGGACTCCTTTTAATGTATCTGGATCTACAGCAAAGTTGTGATTTTGAGCTGTTATGTGTATTCTGCCTGTTCTTAAGTCTTTTACTGGATGGTTTCCGCCGTGATGACCAAACTTTAGTTTGTATGTTTTTCCCCCAAGCGCCAGTCCTATTATCTGGTGTCCAAGACATATACCCATTATAGGCAACTGTTCCATGTAAGCCCTTACGAGTCTTATCCCCTCCACTACCCTCTGTGGATCTCCTGGCCCATTGGATAAAAATATGGCATCTGGCTGAAGTTTTTCTATGGTTTTCTGCGCATCCTCCGGCGGTATTACTACAACACGTGCACCTTCTTGCACAAGCCTTCTAAGGATATTCCTTTTGACACCAAAATCTACAACGGCTATTATTGGCCTTTCTCTATCAAAGCTAAGATATCCCTTAAATAAGTCCCAATCCCCTTCTTTCCAATAATATACTTCCTTCGTCGCCACCTCTTTTACAAGGTCTAGCTCGGATATGTCTACGTAGTTTCTTGCTTTTTGAACTAAACTTTTTGGCTCCAAGTCTACTGTTGATATAATCCCATTCATTGCACCCCTTTCCCTTATCTTCTTCACCAAAGCCCTGGTGTCTATACCCCATATACCAATAACTCCGTTTTCTTTAAGATACTCGTCAAGCCCCTTTACAGCCCTCCAGTTGCTGTATATCCCAGAAAACTCTTTTATCACAAGCCCATTTACCTGAACCCTTTCAGATTCCACATCCTGAGTGTTTATACCGTAGTTTCCTATCTGGGTGTATGTTAGAACTACAATCTGGCCTTTATAGGAGGGATCTGTAATTATTTCCTGATAACCAGTCATGGATGTATTAAACACGACCTCCCCTATGATTTCCCCTTCAGCTCCAAAGGAGTATCCTACAAAGTAGGTCCCATCTTCAAGTGCTAAGATTGCTCTCTTCATAATGCCTTGGCGGAGAGGGCGGGATTCGAACCCGCGGTACGGGGATTACCCGTACACAGCATTTCCAGTGCTGCACCTTCGGCCACTCGGTCACCTCTCCTTAAAGTATTAATTATAAGCAATTTCAGAAGCACAGATTTATAATTTGAGTATGAATTTAGATGTTAATTGTCCAATTTGCAAGA
Organism: uncultured Thermocrinis sp.; assembly: GCA_964655095.1. Lineage (GTDB taxonomy): Bacteria > Aquificota > Aquificia > Aquificales > Aquificaceae > Thermocrinis. Next base: position 4,819 of record CAZZKD010000003.1, on the reverse strand, counting down.
ATCAAAAGAATAAAATCTTAGGCACACATATCTCACCTTACGATAAGGCTAGACCATCTTTACGAAAAAGGACTTTTTACCAGGTACGAAAAACTACACAGTTTACCTGGAACCAAGTTAGGATCAAACCATAGAGCCTTTTTCAAATATTTTCAGGGACCTTGGTATGGAAAACTACTGGATATGGGATGTGCCAATGGAAAGTTTTTAATAGTAGCTAAACGCTATGGTTTTGAAACATGGGGTATAGATATGGATGCTAGAAGTGTGGAAATTGCAAAAAGTATATTGGGAGAAAATATACACGCTAAAAGCCTAGAGCAGTTCGTAGATCTTATAAAGGAAAGCAGGCTCTTGTCAGCAATCTCAGAGGTAAAGGACCTTATCTCTACTTTCAAGCGTCAAAAGTCTAGTTTATAATTTCCCATCATGGAGAAAAAGTACGGAGAGATAGCAATAGAACAGGCTGAGTTAGAACCATGGGAAAACCCTTCAAAAGAAAGGGACTATCTTATAGAAATCACCTTTCCAGAATTTTCTTGCTTGTGTCCAAGGTCTGGCTACCCAGATTATGCTACCATAAAAATAAAGTACATACCAGACAAGTACATAATAGAGCTAAGATCCTTAAAGCTCTGGCTTAACAAATTCAGAAACAGATACATATCCCACGAGCAAGCTACCAATGAAATATACCAGGCTTTAGAAGAAAAGCTAAAACCCAAATTTTTGGAAGTGATAGGAGACTTTAACCCAAGAGGAAACGTACATACCGTAATCAGGATAAGGAGCGATCAGAATTATTGAGGACTCTTTTTTATTTCCTCTAAAGCTCTGTAGCCCCTTTTTATCTCGTCAGTATATACTTTATAATTGGAATACCTGTGCCTTTGGTAAAGCCTAACTATGTATTCTAAATGATGGTAGAAACTCTTACTCTTGAACTTCTCCAGTAGTCTTTCTGGTTCTTCCTTTGATCCTAAGACTTGCGTAAGCCTTTTATAAAGATTCTCTGGCGTTTTTCTAAACCGCGTGTAATACAAGAAAATCAGGTAGAAGGGCGTAGCCAATAGAAGAACCAGAAGAATATACTTAAATATCAGCATTAGATTCTCCCTCTTTACGCTCCATTTGGCCCCCTTACCAAAGGCTTTAAACACGCTTATTTGCTTCTCCACAGAAAAACCAATTACATTGGTGTACCAAAAAGAAACAATAGCATCCTTTAGCAGTGAGAAGTTAGATATACGCTTAACCGCTGGAGATTGGTAGCTTGGAGTGGTGTCTATTCTAACCCATCTGCCTTTCAGATATGCCTCTACCCACACGTGAGCCATGGAGTTTGTTACAACATGATATTTTCCATAGTCATTCCACAAAGCTCCTTTAAAACCTCCTACTACCCTTGCTGGTATTCCCATTAGTCTAAGCAGAAGAGCGGTGGCGCTTGCGTAATATTCACAGTTACCCTTTTTGGACACGAAGAGAAAGTACTCCAACGGGTCTCCCTCGTATTTCTCTAACCTTAGGGTGTAGCTGTATCCTCCTTCGGCGAAGTGTTTTACAACCCTTCTAACTTTCTCCCCTTCATCCACTGCCCCTGAGGTTAAACCACGTGCCAGCTTCCTTATGCTTTCTGGTATTTGCTTGGGTACATAAATATATGCGCTAGCAAGTGTTTCATAACTTGAAACAGGTTCAGAGACAGAACTTGCAATATACCTTATGGCCTTGTTTACATTAGTAGATACTTTAAAAGTTCCACCAGGACCAACAAAAACCTGTCCTTTTACACCCTCCAAAGAGCTTATACTATAAGGAAAATCCAGCAAAGGTAGGTAATCTTCATAATGAGGTTCAAGAACAATCGTATAACTAACCTCTCCCATACCCTTCAAAGGAGAAAAACTCTCCTTAAGCGTGCTAATCCATTTGTTGTTTTCGTATGTGTCAAACACCTGGACCCTCCAGTATGGTTCCCTTATATTCTTCGGCAGACCAAACACCCTAAAAGCCACCGTATTGTCCTGCTGTATCTCACCTACCTTTCCCAGGGACACCTCGCCTGCTATACCAGTCTTTAGCCCATCTTTTCTGCCGAATACATCAAAAAGAGGAAATTGAGTTCTTGGAAGAAAAACGAAGAACGGCACAGAGAGAAGCGGAACTGCCAAAAAGAGAAAAACAGAAGCTGTTGAATAATACCCAAAAATCTCCAAAGGTTGGTAATTTTTCTGGTTCTGTTTGTATGCATTTATAAACACGAGGGAGGTTATACCTAAAAGGCTAAAGAGCATAAGCAGTATCAAAAAGCTGATTGAAAGGTTATAAAGAGTTGCTAAGGAAAGAGAAAGTAAGCTGAGTATCAAAATCTGATACATGTCCCTTGGCTTTTTTTCTTCAAGAAATTTGATCCCAATGAGTGTGATAAGTAGATTGGAAAGTGGCTCAACGACATTTTCAAGGCTTAGCTGGGATGCAAAGTAAATGGTGATTGTTATTCCCAGTAAGTTTAAAAACAGGCGTTTTATAGGATAGAAGTTTTTGTAGTCCATAATAGAGCCAAGGAGGATAAAGAGGATACAAAGGTAAAGATAGAGGATGTGCGCCACTCCAGTTAGAGAAAACACACCCACGCCAGCGGACAGGTATATCCAGAGCAGAGTGGCTCCCTTTGGACTTTCAAGAAGCCTTTTTAAGATACTGTATTGCATGATTCTTCAAGCCTGCTTCCACATATATCCTGTATATCCTTATGTTTTTCAGGCTTCTTATAAGTTGGGATACTTCTCTGAGCTCTTTCAAAGCCCCATCGTAGCTAATGTAAAATTCTTCGTCCATCACGTTCTTTTCTGCCTTATCAAACCTTAACATACTCTCATCCAGCTTTTCTTTCAAAAACTCCACAACCTGCACATACTCGTTCCGATCGTCCGTGCTAAAGACTTCTCTGAAGTGTTCTCTTAAAAAGAGTCTCCTAACCAAAGGGTTATTCTTTTCTTTTAAAGCCCATCCTATTAGGTGCGCATCTGTTAGATGGTGAAATTCTTCCTTAGAAAAAAATTCTCTGTCCATGTAATCCTGTATTAGCTCCAGCAAATGTATGTTTAGAACGCGAACAACCTTATGAAAATACACCTGCGTGTACATAAAAAACCTTCCCAAGAAAAAGCTCTCCAAAGCTCTTATAGCGCTCTTATCTGCGCACTTTTTACCATTTACTACCTTCAAATGACTCAGTATTCTACCATAATCAAAAAAACCGTAAGATGTGCCGCAAAAATAGGCATCCCTTCTGAGATAATCCATCCTATCTGCTCCTAACTCCCCGGTTATGATATGGGATAAGGCCTTTTCTTCTTCATCCTTCGGTTCCTTAAAGGCAAGTCTAACAAGAAGCCCTATATCTTCTTGAGAAAAACCAATCTTTTTCAACTTTTCGTTTAGCTCTCCCGATAGAACAAGCTCCTTTCCCACTATCTCATGGCTTCTGTCTCCCAAAAGCACTTCTGTAGTGTGGGAAAAGGGTGGATGCCCCACGTCATGCAATAGAGCAGCCAACCTTACAACCTTCAAAAGTTTTTTATCCTTATAGCCAAGCGATCTGTATATACTCTCTGCTAAATTCATCACACCTAAGGAATGCTCAAACCTTGTATGTTGGGCAGAGGGAAATACCATGTGCGTAACGCCCAGCTGTTTTATGTACCTCAACCTTTGAACAGTAAATGTATCCAGGATTTCCAATTCATCAGGATAAACCCTTATGAATTCGTAGATTGGGTCCGATGCTTCTTTAAACATTCACACACTCTTTTATGGGTTCGGGTCTTGTATTCTTTGCGTGAATGTTCCAAGGTCTTTCAAATACAAAGTGCTTGTATATTCTTTGAAAAGCCTCTTTCAAACGTCGCCAAAAGTTGTCCTTCTTTGATTGTTTTATAAACTCCACCTTTATCCTTTCTGTCCTTTTTCCCTTCTGCGCCCTTTTCCAGTTGTTTTCAATATCCTTTTTAAGCTTTTCTATATTAATGCCGTAGTATACCTCAGGTAGTTTCTTTACCCGCTCCATAGATTCTAACCAATGGAGTAAGCTTTCTTCCCTCTTTGTAGTTAAACCCATGATGATTTCTTCAAGCACTTCAAAGAATGCAGTCTCCTTCTTGAATCTTTCCTTTTGAATTTCAGCATAATCCATATACTCTTCGTATAGTTCTTCGTTAAAGATGTAAACACCTAAGCTAACTGCGTCCTGAGCATTCCAGAGCTTACCATATTCCAGCTTATGGACTATACCCCAGTACTTAACAAGTTTGCTGGAAATGAGATGAAAATCATCCACGTAGGCAGGGTCTAAGCTTATAAACAGAAGAGAGTTCTCTTGAATTTTGTATATATCCTTCCCGGAATAAACGGATCCGTATATATCTGTTATTTTTAGCAAGTTTAACTCCACGAGCACATCCTTCCATTGACTCCTGCTGGACCTAAAACTTCTATAAGCACATTTTAGAAATTCATCCAGACTGATGGAAAAACTCCCTTCTTTCTTAACTAACTGTATATAACACAATAAATACAAAAGAAGCTCCCTTTTGTTTTGATCTTCCAATACTTCCAAAAATAAACTTTGTAATCTATCCCTTTCTCTAAGTTTCAGCACAATTAAAATTTTAATTCCTCTCCTTTTTTTTAGCAACGATGGTAGAGGCTGTTCGAAAAATCCACCGAATACCTTAAGAATAGGTTAAAGCACAAAGGTAGTGGATAAGGCAAAAATAGATTACAACCAGCCAAAAGTTCCAAAGAATAGCACAGG
>CAZZKD010000002.1:0-2580 GCA_964655095.1 uncultured Thermocrinis sp. | reverse complement strand
TCCGCTACGAGCATAAACTTTGGGCAGGTGAGAGTGGGAACCACTCAAACTCAGACTGTGACCATAAGAAACGAAGGAGACGCAACCCTTGTGATAAATAGAATAGACGTCGTTGGAGAATTTTACAGTGTGGATAGCAGTTCCACTGCTGACATGGTTAATCCTGGTGATAGCACCACCTTTACAGTTTCATACAGACCTGGCGATCTAAACTCCCATACGGGCACGGTGAGAGTGGTCACCAACGCAGGCACAACAGATATAGCCCTTGAAGGTTCTGGAAGGGGTGGAAAAGTAGAGACAGATCCAGTTAGGTTGGACTTTGGAACCATTCCCACCAACTCTCCAAGAACGCTATCCCTGACTATAACCAACACAGGTAACGATAACTTAAACATAACTGGGATAACGTCCAATAATCCAGTTTTCAGCGTGAGCTGTTCTGGAAGCTGTCCTACAAACACTTCTCCTGTAACTCTAATACCAAATGCGTCTTACACTGTAAATGTCATTGTTAACACCAGCGTTGAGGGAGCAAACACGGGAGTTTTGACCATAGCCAACGACGGAGTGGATGGAAATGTCCAAATAGACCTCTATGCAGTGGCAGTGGAACCACGGATTGAAATATCCCCGTCCAGCATTATTGACTTTGGCTATCTATCTACCAACGAGCAGAGCACGCGGAAGATCACTCTAAGTAACACTGGAACAATTGAAATAAATATTCAGCACATAAACCAACCTCAAAGTCCCTTCCAGATACTGAATCCTCCACCTACACCTTACACTCTTAGAGCAGGGGAGTCAATTGACCTTTTAGTCGCCTTCTCTCCTACCACCGCAGGTGAACATAGGTCAACTATAGAATTAATTACTGACGTGTTTAGTGCTCCAATTCCAATAAACCTTAGGGGGACGGCTATCTCCACAGATGGAGGTTCAGGAAGAGCAAACATAGGAGTGTTCGATGAAGGCACTCTTATAACAACATACGCTTTCCCTGAGGATGTGCTGATTGGAAACAGCCAGTTAAAGTCTCTTAATGTAAAGAAGATTCTGGCAGATGATATAAAAATAGTGCGTGTTGTATCCTCTAAACCAGAGGAGTTTATACCAACGATTGAACTCAACAGGAGCATTCCTCCTGAGGGTTTGGAGCTTAAGATTGCCTTTGTTCCAAAGGCAGAGGGGCTCAGGAATGCAGAGATAACTCTCGTGGATAACCTTAATAATGAGCTCAGGCTTACGGTTCAAGGCTACGGCACCCGTATAAAGCTTTACGGAGTTGAATACGCACCATCGCAAGTTCCCATTGCTGGAAAGCCGGCAAATGTCTTTCCAGTGATCTCTGCTCTTATAACTAACGTAAATCCCTCTGCAAGGCTTGACTTTGAAGCAGAAGTTTATGATCCCCCTCAATCACCAAAATACTATCTGGTATACAACAATTTATGGAAAGAAATAAGCCCTACATCCTCTAGTGGTAGTAGGTCACGCTTTAGTGTAAATCCTGGAGAGCTATTCTCTCTGAGTGACGGAAGTATAAGCTTGCAGTTCGTAGTAGCGCGAGAATCAACCCTTAGCGACGAAGCTCCTTCAGTAAATCTTCCTCCTCAATCATCAGCTGGTTCTGGTGGTGGATGTTCTATGGTTTATGGAAGCTCCCATCCTCTGAACGCCCTATGGTGGTTACTAGTTCCCCTGATGCTCCTTTTCAAAAGGTTAAGAAAGTTATTGTGAGAAAGAAACTGTCCGAAAAATCTTCGGGCAGTTCTGATTGGTGAAAGGAGCGTGGAACAAGATTACATCTTAACAAACACAGAAGGCTAATAGCCCCACCTGAGCTTTTCCCTGAGAATGTGGAAAAAGCTTCCTCTGGGATGGGTGTATAGAACGCAATAGTAGGGTGATTTTTTAACCGTTATTTTCTTTTTTGGTTCTATTTCCATCCCCTCCTGTCCATCAAGGGTCAAAAAGGTAGGAGAGCTGGAAACAAGGCTTATTTCTGAAGTGGGTGGGATTAACACGGGTCTGTTGGACAGAGTGTGAGGACATATGGGAACAAAGAGTATTGTTTCCAAAGAGGGATGGACTATGGGACCCCCTGCGGACAGTGCGTAGGCTGTGGAGCCCGTTGGTGTGGAAAGCAAAATACCATCTCCGTAAACCCTTACCATAAATTCACCATCTACAAAGGCAGACACCTCCACCATTCTTGCCAAACTGAGCTTAGAAAGGACCACATCGTTAAGATAGTGCCCTATTAACTTATCTTCTACAAAGGCGGAGATCATCATCCTTTTTTGAGGTTTTAGCTTTCCTTCCAAAATTTCCTGAAGAATGCTAAAACACTCTTCCTTATCCACCTCTGTTAAAAAGCCAAACTTGCCCTCGTTGATGCCCAAAACGGGTATGCCTTTGACTGCAGAAAACCTCGCTCCAGCCAAAAAGGTGCCATCCCCTCCTATCACTATGGTTAGCTTGTAGTCTCCTTCTTCTGGAACTTTCCCCGGCTCGTTGATGAAGATCTTTACTCCAATACCTTTGTCTTCTAAAAACTTCTGAACACTTTCCGCC
>CAZZKD010000001.1:0-1714 GCA_964655095.1 uncultured Thermocrinis sp. | reverse complement strand
TAGAGAAAAAGATAGAATAAGAGCTATGGTTATAAACAGCGGAAACGCCAACTGTGGAGTAGGTCAGGCAGGGATTATGCATGCGGAGATGATGGCAAGGGAAGTTGCAAAGCATCTGGACATTGACCACAGAGAAGTTTTGGTATTCTCTACGGGAGTTATAGGAAAACCCCTTCCCATTGAAAACGTATTAAAAGGCATAGCATCTGCGTGTGAGATACTTGAACCTTTGGACCTAAAAAGGGCCAGTCAGGTCATTTCTACAACGGACAGATTTCCTAAGTATGATTTTGTCAAAAAGGGAAAATTAGAGGTTTTTGGTTTTGCGAAGGGTGCAGGGATGATACACCCCAACATGGCTACTATGCTGAGCTTTGTTTTTACCAACGCGGACATTGACAGTTTGATCCTTACGGAACTTCACAGAGAAATAACCGAAAAGACATTCAACTCTATAACCGTAGATGCTTGCACCAGCACCAACGATAGCTTTGGCTTAATAAGCCTTGGAGTATTAAAAGAAGATATGCAAAATATAAGACAAGCGGTAGGAGAAGTTTCGTTAAACTTGGCAAAGAAGATAGTGGAAGATGGAGAAGGTGCGACCAAGATAATAAAGGTCATTGTAAAAAATGCATCCTTAAGCATAAAAGCTAAGGCTATAGCTGAGAAGGTGGCAACCTCCAATCTTGTTAAGACTGCTATTTTTGGAAAAGACCCAAATTGGGGAAGGATTGTAGCGGCAGCAGGCTCTACTCCCTTTCCCATAGACCAGTTTAAAATGAAGGTTTATATAGGCAACCATTTGGTATATGATGGAAAGGCTCATCCAAAGGCAACGGAAGGAGCAAAAAAGTATTTAGAGGAAAACAAGGAGATAGAGATAATTATAGACTTAAGGGAGGGAAAGGAAAACTGGATTTATTATTCCTCAGACCTTACCTATGATTACGTAAGAATAAATTCAGAATACACTACTTAAGTTTTTATCAGCTCACCCATCTTGAATATAGGCATGTAAAGTGCGATTAATATAAGACCTACCACACCACCTATGAAAACTATAAGCATGGGTTCTATAAGCTTTATCATACCTTCTACGGCTTTATCAAACTCATCCTCGTAAAACCTAGCTATAGTTTCTAGCATATCGTCAAGCCGACCAGTATCTTCACCAACCTTTATCATAGCTATGACCACTTTTGGGAAAAGGCCAGTCTTTTCCAGGGCTCTGTACATAGGTTCTCCTTCTATAACTCCCTTTTTTGCCTGTTCTACCCCTTCTTTTATAATTAAGTTGCCCGTTGTCTGTCCTGCTATTTCAAAGGCCCTTTCCAAAGCTACCCCAGCTGAAAAGAGAGCGGCCATAGTTCTAGCGAACTTAGCCATTGTGCTTTTTACAACCAAATCATTCATCTTTGGCACCCTTAAGGAAAGTTTATGTACACCTTTCCTGAAAGTGTAGTTTTTGCGGTATAAATATCTAAATACAAGCGAAAAAGCAACTATTGAAATTATCACCGTTGGAAGACTATTTCTCAATGCATCTGATGCTGCAATCAGCATTTGGGTTGGCAGAGGCAGTTCTCCCCCTAAGCTGGAGTAAATCTCAGCAAAGGTAGGAACTAAGAAGAATAAAATACCCGAAACTATAACGGTAGCAACCAAAACACCAAAGATGGGATAATAAGGGGTGCTTATGTTCTTGTTCTTG